>NZ_JBEXKU010000087.1:0-27418 GCF_040609575.1 Streptomyces sp. NPDC004647
GTCGGCGGGGCCCGTACGGGCCCCGCCCCCTGGGTCAGTTGTGCACGTACAGATGGACACTGCCGCCGTGCATCCGTTCCACGGCCTCCCGGTGGAACAGGTCCGAGAGCACGTCCTGCTTCACCCGCTCCCCCGCATCCCGGAACACCCGCCGCTGGTCGGAGTCCTCCCGGTCCAGGAGCCACACCCGCTGCTCCCTCGAGAGGGCGTCCCGCAGCCTGCTCGGCGGCAGTTCGGTGCCGGACAGCGTGGCCGACTTCCCCGGCGGCTCGGCCAGCGCCACATCGCGTAGCCCCGCGAAGGCCTCCGGGTAGGCGACGGCAGCCTTCCGCCGCGTGCCCGAGAGGAACAGCACGGCGTCGCCGGGCTTCGAGTCGTTCCGCACCACCTGTGCGATCGGCCGCAGATCGTCCAGCCGGCTCTCCGAGGACCGTACGAACCGCTGCGCGCCCAGCTGACCGCCGAGCACCAGGGACACCACCAGCGCTCCCGCCACCAGCATCGCGCTGTGCCAGAGCAGCAGCGAGGTCAGCCGGTCGATGCCGGACGCGACGAGCAGGGACAGCCCCGGCAGCGCGTACAGCACGTACCGCTGGTCGTAGAGCGGCTGCACCTGGGACACCGCGATCAGCAGCGCGGGCGGTACGAGGAGCAGTGGCAGCGCGACGGTGGCGAGCGAGAGCCGGGGCACGTCCAGGGCCCGGCGCCGGGGCGCCAACAGCGCGCCCGCGGCAAGCAGCAGGACCACGCAGGCGATCCAGCCGGACGGACCGGCGAAGGCACGTACGAGCCGGGTCACGGCGTCCCAGCCGGGCACGGTGATCCAGGCGATCGCCTCCCCCTGGCTGCGCGCCACCCAGGCGATCGGCGCCACGACGGCGACCGCGAAGGCCGCGGACAGGCTCCAGAGCCGCCATTCGCGCGCTCTGGCACGGGCCGCGAGCAGGGTCGCGGCGTGCGCGGGGAGCAGGAACAGGGCGAACGCGTGCAGCAGCGCGGTCGCCGCCGCGGCCAGTGCGTACAGCCGCCACCAGCGCGGTTGCCCGGTTTCGCAGCCGCGCACCAGAAAGTACGTGGTCGTGACGGCACCGGCGACAACGAGGGCGTACGAGCGGCCCTCCTGCGCGTACAGGCTGACCACCGGAACGACGGCGAAGAGCATCCCGGCCACCAGCCCGACCCGGGGCCCGGCCAGCCGGGCCCCGATGGCCGCGACGACGGCGGCGGACCAGGACATGGCCAGCACGGAGGGGAGCCGCAGCATCAGTTCGTCCGCGCGCAGCGCGAGCACACCGTGCATCAGGAGGTAGTAGAGCCCGTGGACGGCGTCGAGGTTCTGGAGCAGGTGCCAGAGTTCTGCCGGGGTGCGGCGGGCCGCTGCCCAGGTGGTGGCCTCGTCACCCCACAGACCGCGGTTGCCCAGACCCCACAGCCCCAGGACCGCCATGGTGGCGGCCGGGATCAGCAGGGTCGCGACGGGCGTCCGGCGCTCCATCGGAACGGACCGGAGTGGGATCTTCACCTCGGTTGTGACCATCGACGAACTCCTGTTTCCTCGCGCTGTCCGGTCTTTGGTTCGGCATCAGCCGTGTTTCGCTTGATCGGCCGTCCGACCGGCGTGCGCCCCGTTCCGCGCGCCGCTCCGCACGCCCTCCCGCGCGCCGCCGGGCGCTCCGGTCCGTACGCCGTCCCGTCCCTGTGTCCGTCCCTGGGTCCGTACGTCGGTCCGTACGTGAGTGCGTACGTCGGTCCGTAAGCCGTCGCGGACGTGCAGGGCGACCGTGCCGCTGCGCACCCGCGCGGCGGAGACCTCGGTGAAGTGCTCGCGAAGCGCGGTGAGTTTGGCCTGCTCACGGCGGCTCCCCCGGAACCACGGCTGATCCTCGACACCGGGGACGGCCACCACCCACACCCTGTCGGCACCGCCCAGCCGCTCCCGGAGCTCGCCGGGCTGCACCTCGCGGCCCTCGAGGGTGCCGGAGGGGGCAACGGGCGCACTCAGCGCGAGGTCCCGCCGTCCGGCGAAGTCCCGCGGGTAGGCGAGCGCGACGCGCCGCTGGTGGGAGGGCACGAAGAGGAGCGCGTCCCCGGGCCGGGTCTCCTCGCGCACGAGAGCCGCGACCGCCGCCAGGTCGTCCTGGCGACCGGCCGGCTGCCGGGCCCGCTCGTGCAGCGGAAGCTGCCAGAGGAACGCGGCGCCGACTGCGGCCGCCCCGGCGAGCGCGACAGGCCGCTGCCGCCGGAGCAGGCGCAGCGGGCGCACGCCCCGCAGGAGCGCCTCCGCGCCCGCGGCCACGAGCAGCGGCACCCCGGCGAGCGCGAAGAGCACATAGCGGTCCACGAAGAGCGGCTCCCAGCGGGAGACGGCGAGCAGCAGGACGGGCGGCACGACGGCCAGCGGGAGGGCTACGGCCACCGGGCCGAGGAAGCCGTCCCGCGGCAGCGGGCGGATGAGGGCGGCGGCGATCAACAACAGGTTGACGGCGAGGACGAGCCCGCTGGGACCGGCGAAGTCGTACAGCAGAGCCACGGCGTCCCGGCGGCCCGACGCCCTGATCCAGGAGACCTGGCCGTCCTGCCGCCGCGAGAGGACCACCAGGGGCAGCAGCACCGCGACCGTGGCACCGGCCGCGGCGGCCCAGCACCGGCGGGTCCGCGGCGGGACACGGGAAGCCAGCAGGGTGACGGCGTGAGCCGCGAGCAGCAGAACGGCGAACTCGTGCAGGAGCGCGGTGACGGCGGTGGCGGCGCCGTACGCGGCCCAGCGGCGCGCCGAGCCGTACTCGACGGCCCGGACCAGGAGCAGGGTGGCGAGGGCGGCGCCCGCGGCGACCAGGGCGTACGAGCGGCCTTCCTGGGCGTAGCGGCTGACGATGGGGGTGCCGGCGTAGAGCAGCCCGGCCCAGAGGCCGGCCCGCGGCCGGATCAGCCGGCGGCCGAGGGCCCCGACGAGCCCGGCGGTGCAGACCGCGGCGAGCAGGGACGGCAGCCGCAGGGTCACCTCGTCGGGCCTGGCCGCGAGGACGGCGTGCATCAGCAGGTAGTACAGGCCGTGGACCGCGTCCACGCCGCCCAGCAGCTGCCACATCTGGGGCAGCGTGCGCTGCGCCGCCTGGAAGGTGGTGGCCTCGTCGCGCCACAGCGTGCCGCGGTCCAGGCCCCACAGCCCGGTGCCGAGCATGGCGGCGGCCGGGACGAGTACGGCCATGACCGCCGCGGTGCCTCGGCGGGCGCGGCGCGGGTACCGCCGGACGGGGGCGGGTGGCGCGAGCGCCGGGAGAGGTTGGTCGGGTTGCGGCAGCGAAGGAATCGCAGTGCGCATGCCCTGATTTTTAGGTGTTTCCCACACAAAACACGGTATTGACCTGCCGACAGTCCCGCGGTGGGCCGACGCATCCGCCCACCGCCGTCCGGCCACCGAGGGCCCGGCCGGCCAACGCAACCGTATGGACTGAAATAGACTCTTTTGTCATATGGCAGCAGAAGCGCACCCGACACCGTCCGCGGCGCAGGTGAGCGTGATAGTGATCGGCTACAACGACGCCGAGCACATCGCGGACGCGGTGCTGTCCGCCCTGAGCCAGGGCACGGCCGTGGCCCAGGTCATCGCGGTCGACGACGCGTCCACCGACGCCACCGCCGAGGTCCTGGACGATTTGGCGGTCCGCTTCGCCCGCCTCCGCGTCGTCCGCCGTACCTCCAACAGCGGAGGCTGCGGCTCCCCCCGCAACGACGGGCTGCGGCGCGCCACCGCCCCGTATGTGATGTTCCTGGACAGCGACGACGTGCTCGAGCGGGGGGCCGTGGACGCCCTGCTCACCGCCGCCGTACGGCATGGCGCACCGGTCGTCGCCGGGGCGTGCACCCGTCGCGAGCTGCCCGACGGGCGCGATGTCCGCTGGCAGCGGGCGCTCTTCCTCCAGGAGGCGGTGCACGACTCCCCCGCGGAGCTGCCGCGCCTGGTCCGCGACACCCTGTGCGTCAACAAGCTCTACGCCCGCTCCTTCCTGGCCGAGCACGGCATCGCCTTCCCCGAAGGCGCCTTCCGCTACGAGGACTTCGTCTTCACTGCCGAGGTGCTGGCCGCCGCCCCGCGCATCGCGCTCATCCCCGACACCGTCTACATCTGGCATGTGCGCCGCTCCGCCGCGCGGCCCTCGATCTCCCTCGACCGCGCCGGTGCCGATGCCGGCAACTGGCGCAGCCGCCTGGAGGCCCACCGCCGCGCCGTCGAGGTCTTCGAGGAAGCCGGGCAGAAGCAGCTGGCGCACGCCACCCGGGTGAAGTTCCTCGACTACGACCTGCGGATGTACGCGCGCGAGCTGGCCGGCCGGAGCCCCGGCCACCGCGCCGAGTGGTGGCGGCTCACGCGCGAGCACCTGGCCGCCTTCGACGAGTCCGAACTGCTGGCCGCCCGCGCCCCGGCACGCTGGCTCGCCCGCGTCGTCTCGGCCGCCGAGAGCCCCCGCGACCTGGAGCGGCTGACCGAACTGGCGGGCCGCCCGGCGCGGCTGCTGCCGCCGTACGCGCGCGTGGGCGGGGTCCCGGTGTGGGACACGGACCTGCCCGAGGTGGTCCTGGACCGGATGGACAGCAAGCCGCTGCACCGGCTGCCGGTCAGCATCGACGCCGAGCCGTACGTGGGTGCGGGCTCCCGGAGGCTGCTGATCCGGGTGCACGAGCTGTACGGCCGGCTGGCCGCCGCGGGCCCGCGGACCGTGGATCTCGAGCTGCGGCACCGGGAGGACGGCCGCCTGGGGCTGACCCGGGACGCCGTACTCAACCCGAAAGGCTCCTCCTGGACCGCCGAGATCCTGCTCGACCTGGACGCCCTGGCCGCCGCCCGGGACACCGGCAGCGGATCGGGGCCGGACGTGTGGGACGTGCGTGTGCGGGTGCGCTGCGCGGACGGCTCCTCGCTCTACACGGGGGTCAGGGCCGCCGGCCCCGGGCTGCGTCGTACCGCGGTCCCGGACCGGCACCGAGGTGTGCTGCTGGTCCATCCGTACGCCACGGCGGGCGGCTCGCTCGCCGTCCGGATCGCCCCCGGCCCCCGGGCTGCGGCCGCCGTGGTGGCCCGTAAGCTGCGACGCCTGGCCGGCCGCCGTCGTTGACCGACCAGAGACCGACCAGAGACCGACAAGCTGACTGTGGGGGACCGCGTGTCTTTCTTGATCACCGGTGGCGCCGGGTACATCGGCGCCCATGTCGTACGTTCCATGACCCTGGCGGGAGAGCGGGCCGTGGTGCTCGACGACCTCTCCACGGGCGACGCGGCGCGGGTCCCGGACGGCGTCCCGCTGGTCGTCGGCTCCACACTCGACCGGGCACTGCTGGACCGCACGATCGCGGAGCACGGCATCACCGGAGTGGTCCACCTGGCCGCGAAGAAGCAGGTCGGCGAGTCGGTCGAGCAGCCGCTGCGCTACTACCGGGAGAACGTCCACGGCCTGGAGACCCTGCTGGGCGCGGTGGTCGCGGGCGGCGTGCGGAGCTTCGTCTTCTCCTCCTCGGCCGCCGTGTACGGCATGCCGGACACCGATCTGGTCACCGAGGACACCCCGTGCGTGCCACTGAGCCCGTACGGCGAGACCAAGCTGGCCGGCGAGTGGCTCGTACGCGCCACCGGGCGCGCTCACGGCCTCGCCACCGCGTGCCTGCGCTACTTCAACGTGGCGGGCGCCGCCACCCCGGAGCTCGCCGACACCGGCGTATTCAACCTCGTCCCGATGGTCTTCGAGAAGCTCACCGCGGGCGAGGCGCCCCTGGTCTTCGGCGATGACTACCCGACCCCGGACGGCACGTGCGTTCGCGACTACATCCACGTCGAGGACCTGGCGGAGGCGCATCTGGTGGCCGCCCGCCGCCTCGCGGAGCCGGGCCGGCCGGGTGACCTGACGGTCAACATCGGCCGCGGCGAGGGCGTTTCGGTTCACGAGATGGTCGGCCTCATCGCCGACACCACCGGCCGTACCGACCTCGCCCCGCGGATCACCGCCCGCCGCCCCGGCGACCCGGCCCGGGTCGTGGCCTCCGCCGAGCTGATCGCCAAGGAGCTGGGCTGGCAGGCCCGCCGCGATGTCCCCGAGATGGTCCGCTCGGCCTGGGACGGATGGTGCCTGCACCATCCCGAGGCGCACCGCGACTGAGCGGGAACAGACCCGGCTCTCGTCGAGAACGTCGGGGGCGGCCCGGGGCAGTCTGGGGCGTGCGGGGGCGGCCGGGGGCGTGCGCCGGGAGGACCGAGCCTGCCCGGCACCCCGCACGTCGGCCGGTCCCTGGACCAGGGGGCGGCCCCCCGCGCCACCGCCGCCCCTGCGATGCTGGTGACGTGACGCGCACACCCGCCCTCCCGGAACCCATATCGGCCGACCCGCCCGGTCCCGAGGCGAATCCGCTGCTCACCCAGTCCTGGCTGGACCTGACGTTCCTCCACTGGGCCGTGGACCCGGCCGATGTGGCGCCCCTGCTGCCGGCCGGGACCGTTCCCGACACGCTCGACGGCGTCACCTACGTCGGCCTGGTCGCCTTCCGCATGCATCGCGTCGGGTGGTTCCGCCTCCCCGGCATCCCCTACCTGGGCACGTTCCCCGAGACCAACGTCCGCCTCTACTCGGTGGACTCCCACGGGCGGCGCGGCGTGGTCTTCCGCTCGCTCGACGCCTCCCGGCTGATCCCGGTGGCGGTCGCGCGAGCCGCCTTCCGGCTGCCCTACCTGTGGTCCCGGATGGCCATCCGCCATGACGGCGACGCCGTCAGCTACACCAGTACGCGACGCTGGCCGGGGCCGCGGGGCGCGCACAGCCGGATCACCGTACGGATCGGCGAGCGCATCGAGGATCCCACTGAGCCGGAGCACTTCCTGACCGCGCGCTGGGGCATGCACAACGCTTTCCTCGGGAGGCCGGTGTATCTGCCGAACACCCACCCGCGCTGGCCCCTGCACCGAGCCGAGCTGCTCGAGTGCAACGAATCCCTGGTGGCGGCGGCAGGGCTGGCCGGGCCGCTCGGAGAGCCGGTGAGCGTGCTGTACTCACCGGGCGTGCCGGTCCGCTTCGGGCGCCCCGCCCGCCCCGGCGGCATCCCGACCCCCTGACCCGTTCTCGTTCGTGCCCGTCCACGCCTGCCCCCCGCGTCCACGCCTGCGCCCCCGCGCGCGTACGCCCATGGGACGGCCCCGTCACCGCTCCAGGAACGCGAACAGCTCCTCCCAGCGGCGGACGACCTCCCCCGTCGAGTAGCGCTGCACATTCACCCGGCCCGCCTCGCCCATCCGGTCCCGCAGCGCCTTGTCGGACATCAACATGTCCAGCCGGCGGGCGAGTTCGCTGGTGTTGCCCGGGGCGGCGAGGAGCCCGTCCTCGCCGTCGCGGACGATTTCGTGCACACCGGGCGCGCAGTCGAAGGCCGCGCACGGCACAGCCATGGCCATCGCCTCCATCAGCGCGAGCGGGAACCCCTCCCCCCGCGAGGACTGGACGAACACGGAGCCACCCCGCAGGGCGCCCGGCACATCGGCCGTACTGCCCATCCACTCCACCGAGCCGTCCAGGCCCAGCGCGGCGCACTGCTTGTGCAGCATCTCCTCGTCCTCGCCGGAGCCGTAGATCCGCAGCGTCCAGTCCGGGTGCAGCGGCGCGGCCTCGGACCAGGTGTCGAGCAGCATGTCGATGCCCTTCTGGTCCATCAGCCGGCCGATGCTGGTCACCACCCTCTCCGTGCGCGGCGAGGGCTCCTCGGGCAGATACGGCAGCGGGTTCGGCATGAAGCCGGTGTTGTCGAGCCCCTGCCGGATCCACAGGTCCGCGTCCTCCCGGGTGAGGACGAGCATCCGGTCGACGTCCTTGTAGAACTCCTTCACCCGGCGGAAACGGGAGCTTCCGCGGGAGTACTCGTACGACTCGTGGCTCATCCCGATGACCGTCGCCCCGGCGGTGTCGGCCAGGGCCACCCACTCCATCGCCCAGACCTGGGTGACGATCACCACCGCACCGGGCCCCGCGGCCCGGAACAGCGCGCTGAGCCTCCCGGCCTGCTCCAGCATCCCGGCCACGCGCGCACTGCGGCGGCGCTGCTCCACGACGTTGAGCCTGCCCCTGAGGCCGCGCAGGGAGCGGACCTTCGGCGGGGGCTCCTCGTACAGCGTGGTCGTCGGGTAGGGCGGCTCGCCACCGAGGTCCTGCGGTACGTCGGAACCGGAGATGCCGATGACCCGCACGCGGTGGCCGCGCTCGGTGAACAGCCGGGCCATCTGGTGCGACCAGGTCGTGACCCCGCCGAGTTCGTCGATGCTGTTGGAGACGAAGAAGATGTCACGGCGGTCCGCCGCGGCGGCCGGCCCGGTCACCTGACGCTCCCCGGGGTGAAGAAGGTGTTCACGAGGGTGGGGGCGGCGTCGCCGCGGTCGTACTCGCCGAACTCCGCCACGAAGCGGCGGCGTGCTTCGGCGTACTCGGTGTCGGCGGCCTTGAACTTCGCGACGGCGGCGAAGAGTTCGTCCTCGGTGGCGGCCACCGGGCCGGGCGCCCTGTCCAGCAGGTCGAAGTACGTGCCGCGGCTCTCGCGCGCGTACTCCTCCCAGTCGTAGGCGAAGAAGATCATCGGCCGGTCGAGGAGCGCGTAGTCGAACAGCACCGAGGAGTAGTCCGTGATCAGCCCGTCCGCGAGGGCGAGCAGCGGCGTGATGTCGTGCTGGTCGGTGACATCGAGGACCGTGCCGTGCACCGAGGGCGGCAGCACCACACGGTTCAGATAGTGCGAGCGGATCATCAGCACGTACCGGTCGCCGAAACGGCGGGCGAACTCCTCGACATCGAAGGGCAGTTCGAAGCTGCGCACCTGGCCGTCGGCGCCGCTGCGGAAGGTCGGCGCGTACAGCAGCACCAGGCGGTCCCCGGGAATGTCCAGCTCGGCGGCGAGCGGCCCGCGTTCGCGGACCTCGGAGGTGTCCTCTCTCCGGCGGGCCGCGACGAGCTCGTCATTGCGCGGATAGCCGGTGCGCAGCAGCACGCCGTCCCCCAGCCGGAAGGCCTTGGCCAGCGTGCGGACGTCGTGTTCGGAGCGGATCAGGAAGTGGTCGAAGCGGTCCAGGACGCGCTGGTACTCCTCCTGCTCGGGGCGGCTGAGCAGCTTGTAGCGGGGCTCGTCGAACCCCATGCGCTTCAGCGCGGAACCGTGCCAGGTCTGGATATAGGTCGTCTCCGGGCGCTTGCCGAGCTTCAGCGGGAAGCCCTGGTTGTCGATCCAGAACTCCGCCTGCGCCAGCGCCCGCAGATACGGCCAGCTCCAGCGGCGTACGAGGGTGGCGTCCTCGGGAAAGCCCTCGGCCCGCATCCCTGCATAGGACCAGACCGGCTCGAACTGCACGCCCTGGCGGCGCATTTCCTCGTAGATCGCCCGGGGGCTGTCGCTGTACTGCTTGCCGAGGTGGCTCTCGAAGACCACCAGCCCCTTGCGGACCGGCAGCTTCCGGAACACCGCATGGTACGTACGGATCTTGGTGTCGCTGGAGTTGAGGGTGCGCTTGGCTTTCCGGACCTTGCGGACGCTCGCCTTCACGAGGTCTCCGGCGCGGCCCGCCACGGCGCTGTCGACGATCTCACTCGCGCGGATCGCGGCCCGCCCCTGGGCGGTCAGCCGGAAGGCGAGATGGCCGCGCCGGGAGATCACCGGCTCGAGGCGGTCGCCGGCGAGCCGGGTGAGCCGGGGGCGCACATGCAGCGGCCGCGCCTGGTCGAGGGCGAGACCGCCGACGCTGAGCCGGGTCCTCAGCCGCTCGCCGTCGACGTCCAGGATCAGCCGTACGTCCCACACGGCGTCGATCACCCCGAGCGGGCGCAGCCGCCGGGCCAGATCGGCCTGGGCGGTCCAGTCGAGACGGTCGCCGGCGTGCCGCAGCGACTCCAGCGGGAAGTGGAAGGTCTGCAGGCTGCGGCGGCGGGCCCGGAACTCCAACCGGCCACGCACGCGTGCGTCGGGCGCGATCCGGCCGAGCGGGTTGACGACACTGCCGGACATCCGGACGGTGCCGCGGCCGTCGTCGGCGTAGCCGGTGAGCCGGTTGCGCAGGAACATCGTGCCGAGGGTCCGGGTGTGGTAGCCGACGTCGGTGACATCGAGGACGCGGCGGCCCTCGGGGTCGTCCAGATGGTCGGCACACCAGTAGATCCGGCCGTCGCGTTCGGCGAGGGGGGAGGAGATCTTGTCGCGGTTGACCAGGGTGTCGGCAGCGGGCAGGAGGTTGTCCCAGTCCTCGCGGGCCAGGAGGTAGGCGCAGATGGCCTGGATGGGCTGGGCCTCGCCGTAGGCCTCCTGGTCGATCCCGGCGAGGTAGGCGCCGGCGAGCAGGGCGAACCGGCGGCGGTACTCCTCGTCCAGCAGCGGCAGATCGCGCAGATGCAGCACCAGGTCGTGCTTGAGGAACTTGACGTCCTTGCGGAACCTCAGCTCGCGCAGCCCCCGCTGCTCGAGCAGCTCGTCGATGCGGCGGTGGATCTCCATCCGGTGCGCGAAGTTGGCGATCTCGTGGCGGCGGTTGCTGATGGACTTCGCGCCGGTCTTCTCCACGACGTTCCAGAAGTAGACCCGGTTGGGGATCAGGGCGATGCGCGTCGCGGCGAGATAGGCCTGCGCGGAGAAGAGCAGGTCCTCGTAGTGGATGCCGACCGGGAAGAGCAGATTCCGCTCCAGCAGGAAGTCCCGGCGGTAGCACTTGTTGGTGGAGAGGGTGTCGAAGACCAGCAGGTCGGGAAGTTCGGAGACCGACTCGAGGGTGCGGCCGGCGGAGTAGAGCCAGGGGTACCAGTCGACGGTCTTCCGGTAGCGGCTGTCGACATAAACCCGGATGCACATCCCGGAGACGAGGTCCGCGCCCGTGCGCTCGGCCGCTTCCAGCATGTTGCGGCAGGCGTTGCGTTCCAGCTCGTCGTCGCTGTCCACGAACATCACATAGCGCCCGCGGGTCTCGCCGACCCCGTGGTTGCGGGGGGCGCCGCAGCCGCCGCTGTTCCGGGGCAGCCGGAAGGCCCGCACACGGTCCGGGTGGGCGGAGGCCAGCTCCTGGGCGACGGCGTACGAACTGTCGGTACTGCAGTCGTCGACGATCACGACCTCGACGGACCGGAGCGTCTGGCCGAGCACCGAGTGCACGGCGGTGGGGAGCCGGTCGGCGTCGTTGTAGACGATCACGACCACCGACACATCGGGGCCCGGCCGCTGATTCCCGGTCTTCTCCATCCGCCCCTCCAAGCAACCCGAAGCTTTCCGGCGACATCATAGTAATTACCGGGAATACCCGACTCAGACTCCTCAACCCGCAGCAAAAGGCATGGGGCCGTCCGAGTGGCGGTGTAAACAGAGGCCCGCCGGTGACCGGCGCCGGACCGGCGGATCACCCCGGCCGAGCTGCCCCGCCGAGCTGCCCCGCCTGCCCCGCCTGCCCCGCCTGCCCCGCGGCATACGGAAGGGGGCGCCCGGACCAGGTCCGGGCGCCCCCTTCGTACGCCTACACGCCGCACGCTCACGGCATATCGCGCCGCCTACTGATGCGTGTGCAGCATGGTCCGCATCGTCCGCATCGCCACCGACAGATTCGCGAGGTCGAAGGCGTCCGAGCTCTGGATCTCCTCCAGGGTGGTACGGGCCCGCCCCAGGATCGCCGCGTTCTTCCGCTCCCACGTCGCGAAGCGCTGCTCCGGCGTCGAGCCGCCGTTGCCCACCGTGAGGATGTCGGAGGTGAGGGCGGCATGGGCGGCGTACAGATCCTCGCGGATCGCGGCACGGGCCATCGACTGCCACCGGTCGGAGCGTGGCAGTTCGACGATCCGGTCCATCAGCCGGCTGATGGACAGCCGGTCGGCCAGGTCGTAGTAGACCTCGGCGACATCCACCGGCGCCTTGCCCGCCCGGTCGGCGATCGCGACGATGTCGAGCGCCGGGAAGGCCGAGGAGAAGCCCGAGACGCGCTGCGCCAGCTCTCCCGGCACCCCTACCGCGGTCAGCTCGTCGAAGATGGTCTGGTACCACTCCAGGTCGGAGCCCTTGAGGAGCTTGGGCAGCTGGGCCCAGACGCCCTCGACGCGCTCGGCGAAGAACTCGACGGTCTCGGCGAGCCGCAGCGGCTGCGGCCGGTTGTTGAGCAGCCAGCGCGTGCAGCGCTCGACCAGCCGCCGCGAGTGCAGCCGGATCCGGGTCTGCACCGCCGCGTCGACCTTGTTGTCGAGCGCCTCGACCTCGTCCCACACACCGCCGAGCCCGAAGATGGCGCGCGCCGCGGTCTGGGCTCGGACGATCTCCTCCGTGGAGGCGCCGCTCTCCTCGCGCAGACGGTGCAGGAACGTCGTACCGGCGCTGTTGACCGTGTCGTTGACCAGGACGGTCGTCACGATCTCGCGGCGCAGCGCGTGGTTGTCGATGTGCTCCACGAAGCGCTCGTTCAGCGCCTTCGGGAAGTACGCGTGCAGCAGCCGCTGGAGGTACGGGTCGTCCGGCAGATCGGTGGTGATCAGCTCCTCGGCGACCGTGATCTTGAGGTAGGCGAGGAGCACCGCCAGCTCCGGCTGGGTCAGGCCCCGCCCGGAACCGAGCCGCTCGCGGATCTGCCGGTCGGTCGGCAGGAACTCCAGGTCACGGTCCAGGCGTCCGTCCCGCTCCAGGCGCCGGATGAAGCGCTGGTGGGCGTGGAGCAGGCTGGGCGCCTGGGCGACGGCGTTGGCCAGCGCGATGTTCTGCGCGTAGTTGTTGCGCAGCACCAGCGCGCCGACCTCGTCGGTCATCTCCGCGAGCAGCTTGTTGCGCTGCTTGACGGTCATGTCGCCGTCCTCGACGACCTTGTTGAGCAGGATCTTGATGTTCACCTCGTGGTCGGAGGTGTCCACACCGGCGCTGTTGTCGATCGCGTCGGTGTTGATCTTTCCTCCCGCACCGCCGGGCCCACCGCTCCGGGCGAACTCGATCCGGCCGAGCTGGGTCAGACCCAGGTTTCCGCCCTCGCCGACGACCTTGACCCGCAGATCCTGGCCGTCCACCCGGATCGCGTCATTGGCCTTGTCGCCGACGTCCGCGTGCGTCTCGGTCGAGGCCTTGACGTACGTCCCGATGCCGCCGTTCCACAGCAGGTCCACCGGGGCCTTGAAGATGGCCTTCATCAGGTCCGCCGGGGTCATCTTGGAGACCCGGCCCTCGATGCCGAGCGCCTCGCGGACCTGGGCGCTGACCGGAATGGCCTTGGCGCTGCGCGGGTGGATGCCGCCGCCCTGCGAGATCAGCGAGGTGTCGTAGTCGGCCCAGGAGCTGCGCGGCAGCTCGAACAGGCGGCGCCGCTCGGCGTACGAGGTGGCCGCGTCCGGGTTGGGGTCGAGGAAGATGTGCCGGTGGTCGAAGGCGGCGACCAGCCGGATGTGCTCGGAGAGCAGCATGCCGTTGCCGAACACGTCACCGGACATGTCGCCGACGCCGACGACGGTGAAGTCCTGGGTCTGCGTGTCGTGGCCGAGCTCGCGGAAGTGCCGCTCGACCGACTCCCAGGCGCCGCGGGCGGTGATGCCCATGCCCTTGTGGTCGTAGCCCGCGGAGCCGCCGGAGGCAAACGCGTCGCCGAGCCAGAAGCCGTAGGCGACGGCGACCTCGTTGGCGATGTCGGAGAACGTGGCGGTGCCCTTGTCCGCGGCGACGACCAGGTACGTGTCGTCCTCGTCGTGGCGGACGACGTCCTTGGGGTGCACGACCTCGCCGCCGACCAGGTTGTCGGTGATGTCGAGCAGACCCGAGATGAAGGTCTTGTAGCAGGCGATTCCCTCGGCCAGCCATGCGTCGCGGTCCTGCGACGGGTCCGGCAGCCGCTTCCCGACGAAACCGCCCTTCGCGCCGACCGGCACGATCACGGTGTTCTTGACCATCTGCGCCTTGACCAGGCCCAGGATCTCCGTACGGAAGTCCTCACGGCGGTCGGACCAGCGCAGTCCGCCGCGCGCGACCTTGCCGAAGCGCAGGTGCACGCCCTCGACGCGGGGCGAGTAGACCCAGATCTCGTACGCCGGGCGGGGCGCGGGGAGGTCCGGGATGGCCTGCGGGTCCAGCTTGAGCGAGAGGTAGCTGTGCGGCGTACCGGTCGTGTCACCCAGCCGGCTCGCCGCAGTGCCGCCGCCGTTGACGCTCTTGGCCGCCCCGTTGCTTCCCTCGCCGGTGCTCCGGCCCGTTCCGTTGCCTCCCGCGCCCGCGCCCGGGGTCACCCCGTTGCTCACGCCTGCGCTCTGACTCTGGAAGTAATTGGTACGCAGAGTGGCCTTGATGACGGTGAGGAAGGAGCGCAGGATCCGGTCCTCGTCCAGACTGGCGACCAGGTCCAGGGCCGCGTCCAGCTCCTCCAGCAGGGCGTCGGTCAGCTCCAGGCCGGCCCGCTGGCGCTCCGGGGACATCCTGGCCTCGAAGAGGCTGACCAGCAGCCGGGTGGTGTGGACGTTGTTGCGGAGGGTGTCCTCCATGTAGTCCTGGCTGAAGGTGGAGCCGGCCTGACGGAGGTACTTGGCGTAGGCGCGGAGCACCATCGCCTGGCGCCAGGTCAGCCCCGCGCCGAGCACCAGGGAGTTGAAGTTGTCGTTCTCCGCCTGGCCCGTCCAGACGGCGGCGAAGGCGTCCTGGAACCGCTCGCGCGCGTCGTCGGCCAGGTAGTCACCGCCGTTCTTCGTCGGAGCGGTGGGCATCCGCAGCCCGAAGTCGTAGATCCACGCGCTGGTGCCGTCGGTGCAGCGCAGCTCGTACGGCCGCTCGTCGACGACCTCGACGCCGAGCCGGCTGAGGACCGGCAGGACCGCGGAGAGCGAAACCTGCTCGCCGGTGCGGTAGATCTTGAAGCGGCGCTCACCGGGGCTCGCGCCCACCGGCTCGTACAGGCTGAGCTCGAAGTCCCGCGCGCCGCCCGCCGGGGTCAGATGTTCGAGGTGCTGGAGATCGGAGACCGCGCTGCGCGGGGAGTAGTCCGCCTTGTAGCCCTCCTCGAACGCATGGGCGTACCGGCGCGTGAGGTCGGCGGCGCGCTCCTCTCCCACCTCGGCGTTGAGCGCCTCGGCGAAGCCGTCCTCCCAGGAGCGGGCGGCCTCGGCGAGCCGGGCCTCGATGCGCTCCACATCGGACTCGGTGAGGTCGGGCAGCTCCGTGCCGGGCTGGACGCGCACCACGAAGTGCAGCCGGGAGAGGACCGATTCGGTGTTCCAGGCGGTGAAGTCGACGCTGGTACCGCCGAGCTCCTCCTTGAGGATGGCGGTCAGCCGCTGCCGGACGGTGGTGTTGAACCGGTCCCGCGGAAGGTAGACGAGGGCGGAGTAGTAGCGGCCGTACTCCTCCTGGCGCAGGTAGAGCCGCAGCCGGCGGCGCTCCTGGAGGTACAGGACGCTGGTGACCGTGGAGCGCAGCTCGTCGACCGGGGTCTGGAACAGCTCGTCGCGCGGGTAGGTCTCCAGGATCTGCAGCAGGTCGCGGCCGTCGTGGCTGTCCGGAGTGAATCCGGCTGTCTTCAGCACCTCGGCGACCTTGCGGCGGATGACCGGGACGCGGCGTACGGACTCGGTGTACGCGGCCGAGGAGAACAGGCCGAGGAAGCGGCGCTCACCGACGACATTGCCCTGCTCGTCGAACTTCTTGACGCCGATGTAGTCGAGGTAGGACGGCCGGTGCACAGTGGCGCGGCTGTTGGCCTTGGTCAGCACGAGCAGGTTGTGTTCGCGGGCCTTGGCGCGGGCATCGGCCGGCAGCCGGTTGAAGGACGGCGAGACGGGGTGACCCGGCTCCTCCTTGTGCAGCGGGTCGGAGCGCAGAATGCCCAGGCCGGTGCCGGGGACGGCGGTGAGCACGTCCTCCTCGTCGCCGTTGGTGGGCTCGGTGGTCAGCTGATACTCACGGTAGCCGAGGAAGGTGAAGTGATCGTCGGCGAGCCAGCGCAGCAGCTCGCAGGCCTCCTCGGCATCCTGCTCCGGCAGATCGTCGGAGCGCGGCTCGGTGGGCAGCTGTTCCGCGATGCGCAGCGCGGCGTCGCGCATCTTCTCCCAGTCCTCTACGGCCTCGCGGGCGTCGGACAGGACGCGGAGCAGATCGGCGGTGATCTGCTTGAGGTCGGAGCGGTCGGTCTCCCGGTCGATCTCGACATGGATCCAGGACTCGGAGAACGCGTCGTGCGGCAGCTCGCCGGACTTGCGGGCGGAGCGGGCTTCGGGGCTGGAGTCGAGGACCTCGATCAGCTTGCCTGTGACATCGCGGCGGACGAGCATCTGGGGGTGGATCACGACGTGGATGCCACGGCCCTGCCGGGAGAGCTCATTGGTGACCGAGTCGACCAGGAAGGGCATGTCGTCGGTGACGACCTCGACGACGGTGTGGCTGCAGGTCCAGCCGTTCTCCTCGACGGTCGGGGTGTAGACCCGGACGTTCGCGGTGCCCTGCGGGCGGGATTCCGCCAGGCGGTAGTGGGAGAGCGCGGCACCCAGGATGTCGATCGGGTCGCGGCCCGTGAGGTCCTCCGGGGCCGTGTGCAGGTAGTAGCGCTGGAGGTACGTGGCGAGGCCCTCCGGGGTGAGGCCCTGAACCGGCTGTTGCCCGGCAGGGCTGTTCTCAGCTGCCCGGGCGGCCCGTGCGAGCAACTCGGCCTTGGCTTCGTCCAGCTTGGTCTGCATGTCCTCTGGCTCCTGTCGCGCGCCGTTGCGTGACGTTGGGGGCGAAACTGGCATCGCGCCGTCGACATATAGGCGTGTCCGGTCGAGTCGACGCTATGCCTCGATGAGAGATGACCGGGCCGTTATGCGCCATGTCCGCTATGCGAACCCGGTACGAGGGACCAGCGAGGGCCCGGGCACGGTGGCACTCCGGGCGAAGGGCGTGGGCTTCGCTGCCCACGCGTGGGCCCCTCCTCCCCGGGATGGGGGGAGGAGGGAATATCGCGCTGATCACGGGTCAAGGCTATCGTCCCTCCCCCCGGAGCCGTCATGAGCCGTTTGTGTACAAAACCCGGAGCGGAAGTTTGACGTTCTGGACAGCGACGCGGGCCCCCTTGGCAAACTCGGATGCGCGGTGCAGGTTGGGCGTGAGGGCACGAATCGGATAGCGCGGAGGTGGGAGCCATGGCGGCCAAGATCCTGATCGTGACCGGAGACGCCGCGGAGTCTCTGGAGGTGCTCTACCCCTATCAGCGGCTGCTCGAGGAGGGCTATGAGGTCCACATCGCCGCCCCCAGCCGCAAGAAGCTGCGGTTCGTGGTCCACGACTTCGAGGACGGCTTCGACACGTACACCGAGAAGCCCGGCTACAGCTGGCCCGCCGACCTGGCCTTCTCGGAGGTAGAACCCGGGCAGTACGCCGCTCTGGTGATCCCGGGCGGGCGGGCGCCGGAGTACCTCCGCAACGACCCGGAGCTCCGGAAGGTCCTCAAGGCCTTCTTCGACTCCGACAAGCCCGTGGCGCAGATCTGCCACGGGCCGCTGCTGACGGCCGCCATCGGGGAGCTGGGCGGGCGCCGGGTGACCTCCTATCCGGCGCTGGAGATGGACATGCAGATGGCGGGCGCCTCTTTCCAGGACACGGAAGTGGTGGTGGACGGCACGCTGGTCTCGTCCCGGGCCTGGCCGGACCACTCCGCGTGGATGCGGGAGTTCCTGACGGTGCTGCGGTCGAAGGCCCCGGCGGTCTGAGTGATCGGGACGTCCTGCCACGGCGGTCGCCGGCAGTAGCGGTCGCAGGGCCGTCTCGCCGCCTGCTGTCGCGGTCGCCGGGCCGTGTGCCCGCGGGCCGTAGAGTCGCCAGGACGCCCCGCCGCCTGCCGTAGAGGTCGCAGGACATCCCGCCGCCTGCCGTTCGCGAGTCGCCGTGCCCGTGTCCCGCCTGCCGCAGGGACCGCGGGCCTCGCCGCCTCCGTTAACGGTCGCCTGCCGTTTACGGTCGACGGCCGCAGCGGTCGCCCTCGGCAGCCTCGTCGCTAGCCATAGAGGTCCTCGGCGGCCTCGACGGCCTCCGCGAGGCTGTCGACGACCCGGACTCCGGCGGTCTCCAGGCTCGCGCGGCTGTGCGAGCCCCCGGTGTAGAGCACGGCTCGGGCACCCACGTGCGCCGCCGCGAGCGCGTCGTCCACCGCGTCGCCGATGACGACAAGGCGGTCCCGGGCCACCTGGTCCCGGGCGACTCCGTCGAGAGCGGCGAGATGGCGCACCATGTGCTCGGCCTTGCCGGTGTGCGAGGGCCCGATCCGGCCGTCGACCCGTACGAAGTGCTGCTCGATGCCGTGCATACGGACGATCGGGATCAGCTGCTCATGCGGGGCGAGCGAGCACAGCGACTGGGTGAGACCGGCCGCTTGCCGCTCGGAGAGCAGCTGCTTGGCGCCCTCGGTCAGGCCCGAGTTCTCCGCCCGTACCCAGTAGTGCCGGTGGAAGGCCTCGTCCATGACCTCCCACTCCTCATCAGTGGGCAGCCGCCCCATCAGCCGCTCGTAGAAGCGCGGCACCGGTACGCAGTACAGGTCCCGGTAGCGGGCGAGGGTGATGGGCGGCAGACCGATCTCGGCGAACGACGCGTTCGTCGCCTCGATCACCGCGTCGATGTCGTGGAAGAGCGTGCCGTTCCAGTCCCAGACGATGTGCGTCCCGTGCTTCCCCATGCAAAGACGGTACCCGGAGGTACCGGCAGCGTCGGTCGGCAGTCGGAGCCACCGGTCGGGGCCGTCACCGGTCAGCCGATCAGATGGGGGATCTCCTGAGTGGCGTACCAGAGCAGCTCGTGGTCCTCGGCGCCGTCCACCGTGAACTGGGCGTCGTCGTCCCCGAGGTCCGCCGCGCCCAGCGCGGCGGCGGCAGCCGCGACATCCGGCTCGGCATCGCGGGAGTCGAGATGGACGGCGGCGGCCTCGGCGAGGCGCACCGGACCGGGGAGCCGTACCTCACCGAGCGCGGACGCGTCCAGGCCCCGGTCGGGGTCGGCGACCGCCGAACCGTCCGGGACGTCCACGGCGACGACGACCCGGCGGCGGGCGACCTGCGGGTCGGTGGCGAGGAGGCGCAGCGAGGCCTGCGCGGCACGGCTGAGCGCCGCGTACTCCAGCTCCTCGATGTCGTCGGAGAGATACCACTCGCGGAGCGCGGGAGTGACGGCGAAGGCGTCCAGCGGGCCGGTCCCCAGCTCGCCCGCCCGGTACGCCACTGCGAGACCTGGAAGTGTCGTGGGGACGTAGACGCGCATGGCTGCCGCTTTCGTGGAGTCACCGGCGTGCGGGCCGGAGGGTGTTGAACGTGCCGCCAGCATAAGGGCCGAGTCCCCCTTCGGGGTTGCGGGCGCCTCGGGCCTCCCCGGGCAACCGACACCGGCCTCACCGCGGGAACGGCCTCCGCCATGCCCCGTCCCTCTGATAGGTGAACTTCCTTACGGGTTCCGGCGGCGTCGGGCCTTTCTTGCGAGCCGCGGCGCGGCGCCGTTAGAAGTGTCCGCAGTGAAGTTACTGATTGGTACTCACATCGGCCGACATCGCGGGGGCGAAAACATGGACAGGACGACTGCGGGCCGCCGGACGCCCGGACAAGCACGCGGCAGGAGCGGCCCGCCGGCCCGGCGCGACCCGCGGCGGCCGGATCCGGCCGCCGCGGCCGCACGGCGGCGGGAGCTCCAGCGTCAGCCCCGGTACTGGTTCGCCAACCGGCTGCTGCTGACCCTGAGCGGCCAGAAGCCGGTGCACTGGATGCTCGGGCACACCCTGGGAACGGCCTACGACCAGCTGGTGTCGCTCGCACCGCTGGCCCCGCTGCGGCCGCCGGCCGCAGCAGGTCGCGCGGCGCCCCTGGTGGGACGCTGCGACGAGTACCGGCCGGAGCCCGGCGTCATCGAGGCGTTCGCCCGGATCGTCACCGGCGACCGGGTACAGGCGCTGGCGTTCCGGCTCGAGATGGGACGCGACGAGCGCTGGCGCTGCTCCGCGGTGGAACTGGGCGGGATCGGCCAACGGCCGGTCCCCTAAGGCCTGCCCGATAGCCCTGACGGCTCAGGAACGGCGCCTCCCGGCAGGGGTCGAGGGCGGGGCCCGAGTGACGGAGCCGAGGGCAGTACGCGTAACGGGCCGGGGCCCGACACCCTGTGGTGCCCGGCCCCGGCCCGTACCCGTCCCCGTACCGCTGCCCTCCGCGCGCGGAGGCGGAAGGGGTTACTTCGTGCGGCGGAGGTTACTTCTTGCGGCGGCGGCCGCTGGACTTCTGAGCCTTGCGGCGCTCCGCGCGGGTCAGCCCGTCGGATTCGGAGCGGGCCGGCGCACCGTCCGTGGCGAAGTCGCCCTCGACGATGCCACCCTCGCCGTCCACCTTGGGAGCCGTGAAGTGCAGCCGGTCCGGGCGCTGCGGGGCGTCGAGGCCCTTGGCGCGGATCTCCGGACGGCCTCCCGCGGCCACGGCCGGGACGGCGTCCTGCGGGGCCTTCTCGAGCGACGCCTTCTCGGCGGTCTCCGAGACCGGAACCTCCTCGACCTGCTGCTCGACCTGGACCTCCAGGTTGAACAGATAGCCGACGGACTCCTCCTTGATGCCCTCCATCATGGCCGTGAACATGTCGAAGCCCTCGCGCTGGTACTCGACCAGCGGGTCCTTCTGGGCCATCGCGCGCAGGCCGATGCCCTCCTGGAGGTAGTCCATCTCGTAGAGGTGCTCACGCCACTTGCGGTCCAGGACCGAGAGCACCACGCGCCGCTCCAGCTCGCGCATGATCTCCGAGCCGAGCTGCTTCTCGCGCTCGTCGTACTGCTCGTGGATATCGTCCCTGATCGACTCAGCGATGAACTCAGCGGTGATCCCGGCCCGGTCGCCCGCCGCGTCCTCGAGCTCCTCGACGGTGACCTTCACCGGGTAGAGCTGCTTGAAGGCGCCCCACAGTCGGTCGAGGTCCCACTCCTCGGCGAAGCCCTCGACGGTCTCCGCCTGGATGTACGCGTCGATGGTGTCGTCCATGAAGTGCCGGACCTGCTCCTGGAGGTCCTCGCCCTCCAGAACGCGGCGCCGCTCGCCGTAGATGACCTCGCGCTGGCGGTTGAGGACCTCGTCGTACTTCAGGACGTTCTTACGGGTCTCGAAGTTCTGCTGCTCGACCTGCGACTGCGCGGAGGCGATCGCGCGGGTGACCATCTTGTTCTCGATGGGCACATCGTCCGGGACGTTGGCCATCGCCATGACGCGCTCGACCATCTGGGCCTTGAACAGGCGCATCAGGTCATCGCCCAGCGAGAGGTAGAAGCGGGACTCGCCCGGGTCGCCCTGGCGGCCGCCACGGCCGCGCAGCTGGTTGTCGATACGGCGCGACTCGTGACGCTCGGTGCCCAGCACATAGAGCCCGCCGAGATCCTTGACCTCGTCGTGCTCGGCCTTGACCGCCGCCTCGGCCTTCTCGAGGGCGGCGGGCAGCGCCGCGGCCCACTCCTCGGGGTGGTCCAGCGGGTCCAGACCGCGCTGCCGGAGCTCCGCCTCGGCCAGGTCGTCGGGGTTCCCGCCGAGCTTGATGTCCGTACCGCGGCCGGCCATGTTCGTGGCGACGGTGACGGAGCCCTTGCGGCCGGCCTGGGCGACGATGATCGCCTCTCGGTCGTGCTGTTTGGCGTTGAGGACCTCGTGCGGGATACCGCGCTTGGAGAGCTGGTTCGAGAGGTACTCGGACTTCTCGACCGAGGTCGTGCCGACCAGGACCGGCTGGCCCTTCTTGTGCTTCTCGGCGATGTCCTCGACGACCGCGTCGAACTTCGCGGGCTCGGTGCGGTAGATCAGGTCGGACTGGTCGATACGGGCGACTTCCCGGTGGGTCGGGATCGGGACGACACCCAGCTTGTAGATCTGGTGGAACTCGGCAGCCTCGGTCATGGCCGTACCGGTCATGCCGGAGAGCTTGCTGTAGAGGCGGAAGAAGTTCTGCAGGGTGATCGTGGCGAGCGTCTGGTTCTCGTCCTTGATATCCACCCCTTCCTTCGCCTCGATGGCCTGGTGCATGCCCTCGTTGTAGCGGCGGCCGGCGAGGATACGGCCGGTGTGCTCGTCGACGATCATGACTTCGCCGTCCATCACGACGTAGTCCTTGTCCTTCTTGAACAGCTCCTTGGCCTTGATGGCGTTGTTCAGGTAGCCGACAAGCGGGGTGTTGACCGACTCGTAGAGGTTGTCGATGCCCAGCCAGTCCTCGACCTTGGTGACACCGGGCTCATGGATGGCGACGGTGCGCTTCTTCTCGTCGACCTCGTAGTCGCCGGTCTCCTCCAGACTCTTCTGCAGGTTGGCGGCCTCGCCCTTGGACAGCCGGGTGACCAGCTTGGCGAAGTCGCCGTACCACTTGGTGGCCTGGTCGGCCGGGCCGGAGATGATCAGCGGTGTACGGGCCTCGTCGACGAGGATCGAGTCGACCTCGTCGACGATCGCGAAGTTGTGGCCTCGCTGCACCAGTTCGTCCTGCGACCACGCCATGTTGTCGCGGAGGTAGTCGAAGCCGAACTCGTTGTTGGTGCCGTACGTGATGTCGCAGGCGTACTGCTCGCGGCGCTGCGCCGGCGTCATGTTGGCCAGGATGCAGCCGACCTCGAGTCCGAGGAATTTGTGCACCCGGCCCATCCACTCCGAGTCGCGCTCGGCAAGGTAGTCGTTCACCGTGATCAGGTGGACGCCCTCGCCGGACAGCGCGTTGAGGTAGGCGGGGAGGGTGCTGACGAGGGTCTTGCCCTCACCGGTGCGCATCTCGGCGACATGTCCCAGGTGCAGCGCGGCGCCGCCCATCAGCTGGACGTCGTAGTGGCGCTGGCCGAGCACGCGCGTGGCGGCCTCACGGACGGTCGCGAAGGCCTCGGGGAGCAGGTCGTCCAGACTCTCACCGTCGGCGTACCGCTCCTTGTACTCGTCGGTGAGCGCCCGCAGCTCAGCGTCGGAGAGGTTGACGAAGTCCTCTTCGATGGAGTTGACCTGGCCCGCGATGCGGTGCAGCTTGCGCAGGATTTTGCCTTCGCCTGCACGCATGAGCTTGTTGAAGACGGACACGTAGGTTGGTCTCCTTGCCGGTCGGGCCTGGCACGGTCGGTGCGCGGGCGCGGCAGGGTCAGGCCCCGCCGCAACGGCCATCGTAAGTCAGGACCCCGCCGCGTCGGGAGGTCCGTCATCGCCAAGGGTCGGTATCACCCGTAAGAAGAACGGAGGAGGCGCGCGGAAAGTGCCCTCTCCGGGCCTCCTCCCGGCCTTCTCCCGGCCTCTCCAGCCCTCTCCGTGGCTCCCCCACGGCTCTTTCCAGGGCTGTCCCGGGCCCGGTGTGGGGCCAGGGGGCGGCTCCGGGGCGGCGCGGAGCTCTTCACGGGAGCCCGGCCCGGGAGCCCGGCCCGGCTTCGCAGGGCATTGTCAGTGGCCGAGCCTAGGGTGCCGCTCATGACCACGCTGCCAGGACCGGCCACCGAACTGTCCGCGGACGACGCCCGGCGGATAGCCCTGCGCGCCCAGGGACTGCTGGGCGCACCGGACCGGCGGGCCGGTGTCCGAGGGGTACTGCGGCACCTCGGCGCGGTGCAGCTGGACACGATCTCGGTGCTGGCGCGGTCGCACGAGCTGATTCCGTACGCACGGCTGGGCCCGGTCGGACGGAAAGCGGTGGAGTCGGCGTACTGGACCGGGAACCACGCTTTCGAGTACTGGTCGCATGCCGCCTGCGTGCTACCGATCGAGGAGTGGCCGCACTTCGCCTTCCGCCGCAGGGCCCGGCGGGCCCGCGGGCACCGCTGGCATGTGATGGAGGACGCGGATCGGTCGTGCGCCGCGGTGCTGGACCGGCTGAAGGCGGACGGCCCGCTGACCTCTACGGAGCTGGGCGGCGCCAAGAACGGCGGACCGTGGTGGGACTGGTCCGAGACCAAGATCGCCGTGGAATGGCTGCTCGACACCGGCGACGTGGTGTGCACCGAGCGTCGTGGCTGGAAGCGGGTGTACGACCTGGCGGAGCGCGCGGTGCCCGATGATCTGCTCCACGACGATCTGGACGACGCGGAGTGCCTGCGGCAGCTCGTACGGCTGGCCGGGCAGTCGCTGGGGGTCGCGACCCGCGCCGACCTCGCGGACTATCACCGGCTGAAGAACGAGCAGGTCGACGCGGTGGTGGCCGATTCCGGGCTGGTCCCGGTGTCGGTCGCGGGATGGGGCGGCAAACCGGCCTGGGCGGACCCGGAGGCGCTCGCCACCGAGCCGCGCGGCCGGCACCGCAGGACTCTGCTGTCGCCCTTCGATTCACTCATCTGGGACCGGGCGCGCACGGCGCGGATCTTCGGCTTCACCCACCGGCTGGAGGCCTACGTGCCGAAGCCGAAGCGGGTGCACGGCTACTTCGCGATGCCGCTGCTGGCCGGCGGCAGGCTGATGGGCCGGGTGGATCCGGCACGGGAGGGGACGACGCTGGTGGCGCGGCAGCTGTCGCTGAACGGTTCGGCGGCGGTGCGGCCGATGGCGCAGGCGCTGCTGGAGGCCGCGGAGTGGGTGGGCTGCGACTCCGTACGGATCGAACGGGTGGACCGGCCGGAACTGGCAGCGCCGCTGGCCGACGCCCTCACCACCTGAGGTCGAGCCGCCCGTCCCGAACTACCTGATCTCGAGGATCTTCTCCCGCATCGCGTAGACCACGGCTTCCATCCGGGAGTGCAGCTGCAGCTTCTCCAGGATGTTGCGGACGTGGTTCTTCACCGTGTTCTCGCTGATGAACAACTCCTTGGCGATATCACGGTTGTTCATGCCCGTGGCGACGAGCTTGAGGACCTCGAGCTCGCGCTCGGTGAGCCGAGGCGCGGGCACCAGCCGCCGCTCGTCGGTGCGCTGGATCATCGACTTGAACTCGGTGAGGAGCTTGGAGGCCATCGAGGGGCTGATCTGGGACTGGCCGTCGGCGACCGCCCGGATCGCGGTGGCCACCTCGTCGGTGGAGATCTCCTTGAGGAGATAGCCGGTGGCCCCGGCCTTGATCGCTTCGTAGAGGTCCGCCTCCTCGTCGCTGATCGTCAACATGATGATCTTCGCGCTGGGGGCCACCTCCTTGATGGAGGTGCAGGCCTCGATACCGCCGCGCTTGGGCATCCGTACGTCCATCAGCACGATGTCGGGGAGCAGGTCGGCTGCCTTGTCCACCGCCTCGGCGCCGTCGCCCGCCTCGCCGATGACCTGGATGTCCTCCTCCTGGGCGAGGACGATTTCCAGCCCGCGGCGGAAGAGCGCGTGGTCGTCCACCACGAGGACCCGGATGGGCTCCTCGCGCGGCCCGCCCACGTCCGCTCCGACTCCGACGACGCGCTCGTCGTCCTCGTCGGACCCGGGCCCGAAGCTGTCCGCCATCGTTCCTCCCCCTGAAGGCCGTGGCCCTTGGTTGCGTGTCCGCCAACCGGCCTCCGCAGAGCGCGGGTTGGTCGCTCCGTCATGATTTCATGCCGGGAGGTGGAGCGTTGCCCCCGTGGTCGCACGGTGGTGCCCCCGGGGGCGCTCAGACGCTTCCGGGGGCACCGATTCGGTCAACGTGGCAGCCGGCTCAGCGCGGCGGCCGGTCTCAGCCGCCGAGCGCTCCACCAGCGCCGTGCGGCGCTTCCGCGACCATGGGGTCGGTGTCCAGGTGGATGACGCCGTAGTCGTAGGCGTGGCGGCGGTAGACCACGCTCGGCTGCTTCGTCTCGGCGTCGACGAACAGGTAGAAGTCGTGTCCGACCAGCTCCATCTCGTAGAGCGCCTGGTCGAGGCTCATCGGGGCCGCGGCGTGGGACTTCTCGCGGACCACCAGCGGGCCTTCGCCCTGCACCTCGAGCGAGCCCATCCTCGTGGTGGGCACCGTCTCCTCGACGCTCACGTTCTCAGTGGGGGGTTCGCCGTTGAGATGAGCGGCGAGCGGTGCGGTGGCTGCTGCGACGCTCGTCGGCGTACGGCTGCCGCCACGGTGCACCCGGCGCTTGTCGGCCTGCTTGCGCAGCTGGGCTTCCAGCCGGGCGGTGGCCGCGTCGAGTGCGGCGTACGGGTCTGCGGCCGCGGCTTCCGCCCGGATCACCGGTCCACGGGAGCGGAGCGTGATCTCCACTCGGTCGGAACGGTCGGCCTGACGGGGGTTGTGTTCCTTGGACACCTCGACGTCGAGGCTCATCACCTTGCCGTCGATCTTCTGGATCTTCTCCAGCTTCAGCTTCTCGGCCACGTGCTTCCGGAAGCGCTCGGGCACCTCGGTCTTGCGGCCCTTGACGACGATGTCCACGCAGAACTCCGTTCCCGGATCGCTCCGCTCCGATGCGGAGCACATCCCTCTTGCCTGGGGCCGGTGGGTCGCCTCCAGCGGGGGCGGGGCCCGTCCGGCACTGCGTCTGCTGCACCGCCACGGATCCGGGCGTCGTCCGGAGTCGCGGCGTTGCGACCTTCACCTCCTCCTCCCCAGTCGACAAGATCACCACCCCATCGACTTCAGGGACAGCGGAAAAGTCCCGAAGCACGCTCGTCCGGCCTAAAGGTCATAGCCTCCGCCACTCCTCACAACCGAACATAGCCCTAGCAGTGGGGTGTCGGCACCCCCTACCGGCGCGTACCTCCATACCGATCACTTCCGCTTCTACCACCTGCAACGACGCTCATTCCCTACCAGTTCCGGTTTATTTCAGAAGGCGCTCAAAGGCGCCGCGACCACGGCTGTTCCGGCCACTCGCGCACCCGTCCGTCCGATCACCCGGGCACCTTCCACCAGCGAGGCTCCCGTCGTCATCAGATCGTCCACCAGAACCACGTGAGCGGCCCCCAGGAGCCGGGCGCTGCCTCCCGGGACCGCCAGGGCGCCGGAGAGATTGCTGAGCCGCTGCCGGGCGGACAGCCCCGCCTGGTCGGCCACCGCCCGCCGCTGCCGAAGCACCGGGAGCACCCGCGCGGACCGGCCTTCCCGGCGCAGCCGGGCAGCGGCGGCGAAGGCGATCCGGCGCGTCGGATCGTGCCCGCGGGCCGCCACGGAGCGCGACGCCGATGGCATCGGCACCACCAGCAGCGGGCCGCGCCCGGGGCACGCTGCCCGCACCGCTCCCGCCAGAGCCCCGCCCAGGGGACGGGCCAGCCCGAGCGCTCCCCGCTCCTTGTGCGCGAGCAGCACGGCCCGCACCTCGTCCGCGTATGGCGCGGCCGCGTACACCGGCGGCAGTCCGGCGGGCAGCGGGCTCGGCCGCACCCGGCGAGGCGCCTTTCCGGCCAGCGCCGCACCGCACCGGTCGCACAGCGCGGTCCGCTGACGCCCGCAGCCCGCGCAGCCGACCGGCAGAACCATGCCCGCGATCTCCTGCCACCACCCCCGCATGGCACCACTGTGGCCGCTGGCGGCGCCTGTCACCAGCCCTGTGGATAACTCTTGAGGGCTCTCAGCAGTGACCACCGGGGTCCTCGAATCTCCGGGATCCCGGAGATTCGAG
>NZ_JBEXKU010000088.1:0-27062 GCF_040609575.1 Streptomyces sp. NPDC004647
TCTCGACGCCTTGGCCGAAGGCCTTCCCCACCCAGGACTCGTCACCGGTGCGGTCGTCCACCGGAGCGGGCCGACGAACCGCGGCGGGCCTGGGCGGGACGGCTGCGGCGGCCGCGGGAGGAGTTGGGGCTGCGCTTGGGGCGCTCGGCGACCGGTACGGTGATGACGACGGGGATGCCGGAGGGAGCCTGGGCGCCCGTGATGCGGGTGAGTTCCGCGTCGCCGGAGCGGACCTGGGCGGTGTTCGGGGTGATACCGGCGGCGGCCATCAGACGCGTCATGTCCCGTCGCTGTTCGGGAAGCACCAGGGTGACCACGCTGCCGGACTCGCCGGCTCGGGCGGTCCGGCCGCCACGGTGCAGATAGTCCTTGTGGTCGGAGGGCGGGTCCACGTTCACCACCAGGTCGAGGTCGTCGACGTGGATGCCGCGGGCGGCGACATTGGTGGCGACCAGTACGCCCACGTGTCCGCTCTTGAACTGCTCCAGGGTGCGGTTGCGCTGGGGTTGGGACTTGCCACCGTGCAGCGCGGCTGCCCGTACACCGCTGCGCAGCAGGTCCCGGGCCAGCCGGTCGACGGCGTGCTTGGTGTCCAGGAACATGATGACCCGGCCGTCGCGGGCGGCGATCTCGGTGGTCGTGGCGTGCTTGTCGGCACCGTGGATGTGCAGCACGTGGTGCTCCATCGTGGTGACCGCACCCGCGGAGGGGTCGACCGAGTGGACCACGGGGTCGGTCAGGTACTGGCGTACCAGCCGGTCGACGTTCCGGTCCAAAGTGGCGGAGAAGAGCATCCGTTGGCCATCGGGCCGGACCTGGTTGAGCAGGGCGGTGACCTGAGGCATGAAGCCCATGTCGGCCATCTGGTCGGCCTCGTCGAGCACGGTGATCCGCACCTGGTCCAGCCGGCAGTCGCCGCGCTCGATCAGGTCCTTGAGCCGGCCCGGGGTCGCGATGACGACCTCGGCCCCGCCGCGCAGCGCATTGGCCTGCCGGCCGATCGACATGCCGCCGACCACGGTGGCCGCGCGGAGCCGCAGCGCCTGGGCGTAGGGCGTGAGGGCGTCCGTGACCTGCTGTGCAAGTTCCCGGGTGGGAACGAGGATCAGCGCCAGCGGCTGACGCGGCTCGGCGCGCTGCCCAGCGGTGCGGGCCAGCAGCGCCAGGCCGAAGGCGAGAGTCTTGCCCGAGCCGGTGCGCCCGCGCCCCAGCACGTCACGGCCGGCGATCGCGTTGGGCAGGGTGGCCGCCTGGATCGGGAACGGCTCGGTGACGCCGTGCTGCGAGAGCGTCGTGACCAGGGCCGAGGGCATGTCCAGCTCCGCGAAGGCGGCGACCGGGGGCAGCGGCGGGGTCGTGCTCACCGGCAGCGCGAACTCGCCCTGCGGAGCAGCGGAGTTACCGCCACGGCGGCGCGACTGCTGAGTACGGGGACGACCGGTGGCGCCATTGCCGGTACGAGTCCGGGTGTAGCGATCGTTCGAGCGGGCGGGGCGTTTCATGGAGAACCTTCCTCGAAACGGCGCGTTTCGAGGAAGTTCCGGCAGCGAGCAGGTCGCCACACGAAACACCAGAACGAGCCGAAAAACGTAAGAACAAAGCCTGGACGGGAATTTCCGTGCAACGAGCTTCGAAAGGGTCGGCGGCGCCGGCCCCGGGACCGGGGCGGCGGAAGTGCCGGGCCTCGAAGGGCCGGGGCGGCGGACCGGAGTCAGGCCGGCCCTGACGCAGATGGTCGCCATCCGTCGTGCGGAGGCGTACCGCCGTCTGCGCCGGTTGGCAGCGAAGCGCCCGAGTCACGGGGATCGCTTCGCCGCCGACGGGAAGGCCCGCGCCGTACGACGCGGGCCTTGCTGCGTGGCGTCGGCCACGCCGACGAATCAGACGATGTTGATGTTCTCCGCCTGGGGGCCCTTCTGGCCCTGCGTCAGGTCGAAGGACACCTTCTGGCCCTCGGACAGCTCACGGAAACCCTGAGCGTTGATGTTCGAGTAGTGGGCGAAGACGTCGGCGCCGCCGCCGTCCTGCTCGATGAAGCCGAAGCCCTTTTCGCCGTTGAACCACTTCACGGTGCCAGTAGCCATTTTTTTCTCCTTCGGGGCAGTTCCGGGGACCCACACTCCGCAGGTCCCTCGTCGCCGCGATGATTGCCCCATCCGGAAAAATGCACCGGAAAACACAAATGCGCCTGATGGTTCAGAAACCAGGAGGCGCACACAACGTTCATGGGAACCACAACTGCAACTGATGTCGACACTAGCACAGCTCCGGCGACTACAGACTGTTGCCCCAGCGATCCGCTCCGTCCGGCTGCCCGCTCGGTTGCGAGGGAAGCCGTACGACATGGCTGCGGGCTGCGTTCCGGCGGGGCATACTAGTGATAATGACGAAGCCAGCCATGACCCGACGCCATCTGCCGACAAGCCCCTTCAACGTCCCAGCCGCCCGGCCTATCGAGCTGTTCGCCGTGGGAAACCGGGTGACGCACGACCAGTACGGGGTCGGCCGGGTCATCGGTGTCGAGGACGGGATCGCGGTGCTTGTCGATTTCGGTTCTCGACAGGAGCGCATCGCGAAGCCGTACTCCAAAATGACCAAGCTCTGACGATCGCCTGCTGGGCAAGCCGGCAACGCGGACTCCGCTGTCGTTGCTGCGCTTGCCGCGTCCCACCCCGTTCGGGTGAACGGGATGTGCGCCATCCCGCCCGTTCCCGTGCCGAGCGGCGTTGACGTGCGCTAGCGGTCCCCGCCCACCCGCAGGCTGCCGACGGTGCGCTCCAGACCGGCGATACGGTCGGCCAGGCCGGCTGCCTCGGCACCCTCCGCGTCGCGCAGTAGCAGCTCGATCTGGGCGAGCTGTTCAGCGATGTCCACCAGCCGTTCCCCGCTGCGCGCCGCCGTACCCGCGGCTCCTGTCGTTTCGCGCGGCCGGTCCCTGGAATCTCCCGCGGGCGCCGTTGATCCGGCCGGCCCTGTCGGTGCCACCGGCCTCCGGTCGTCGACCAGCAGCCGCCGCAGCTGCTCGGCCTGCGCCGCGAGCTGGCGGTTCTTGCGGTGCAGCTCCAGAAATACATTGACCTTGGTGCGCAGCAGCCACGGGTCGAAGGGCTTGGTCAGGAAGTCTGCGGCACCGATGGCGTAACCCCGGTAGGCGTAGTCCGAGCCGGCGTCCGTCCCGGTCAGCAGGATGATGGGCACGTCCTTGGTCTGGTCGAGGCGCTTGATGTTGGCGGCGGTCTCGAAGCCGTCCATACCGGGCATCAGGACATCGAGCAGGACGACCGCGAACTCCTGGCGGAGCATCGCCTTCAGCGCCTCCTCTCCGGAGCGCGCGCGGACCAGCTGCAGATCGAGTGAGCCGAGCACCGCCTCGAGGGCGACCAGGTTCTCCTCGATGTCGTCGACGATCAGAATGCTGGACTTGTCGTGGGATGCGGGAGTGCTCATGTCCTCTGCCTCGGCGGGTCTTCGTCGTCTTCCTCGGCTGTCTTCGGTCGCTCGGCGGGGTCCGTTCCGGGCTCCGCCGCCGCGCCCTGCGGGTCGAGAAGGTCGCAGATCACCGACAGCAGGCGGTCCACGTCCACGGGCTTGGGGACGTATTCGCAGGCACCGCTGTCGATCGCCTTCTCGCGGTCGCCCGGCATGACCTTGGCGGTGAGCGCGATGATCGGCAGCTCGGCCAGTCGGGGCGTACCCCGAATGGCCTGAATCGTCTCATATCCATCCATCTCGGGCATCATGATGTCCATCAGGATCAGCGACACCTCCGGAGACCGGTCGAGGACCTCGAGTCCTTCGCGGCCGTTCTCCGCGTACTTCACGGTGATGCCGACGCGGCCCAGCACATGCGTGAGCGCGAAGACGTTCCGGATGTCGTCGTCGACGATGAGGATGGTGCGCCCTGCCAGCACGCGGCCGGCGCGGCCGCTGAGCCACTCCTTGAGCCGTGTCGTCTCCGGCCAGGTCTCGTCACCGTCGCCGGCGGACCGGTGCCTCCTCCGGGTGAGGACATCCGATGCGCCGAACACGCCGCTCGGCGCGGATTCGGACGTGGCAGGCGACGGTCCGGCCCGTTCGATGAGCCCGGCCGCGGCCGCGGCCGAGGCTGTGGCGCCTGCGCCCACCAGTTCCGCCGGGCCCCCGGCTGAGGCACCGGGGTGACGCGAGGGGACGTAGAGGGTGAATCGGGAGCCGACGCCCTGCTCGCTCTCGGCGACGATCCTGCCACCGAGCAGCCCCGCGATCTCCCGGCTGATGGAGAGACCGAGTCCGGTGCCACCGTATTTGCGGTTGGTGGTGCCGTCGGACTGCTGGAACGCGTCGAATATCACCGTGAGTTTCTCCGGCGGAATGCCGATTCCGGTGTCGGTGACCGCGAAGGCGATGACGGCCTCGGCGTTCCGCAGCGTCGAATCCTCGAAATCCGCTGAGGGCACTCGCTCGACCAGCAGCTCCACGCTGCCCGACGAGGTGAATTTGATGGCGTTGGACAACAGGTTGCGCAGGACCTGCTCGAGTCGCTGCTCGTCCGAGTACAGCTCGCGTGGCACGTCCTCGCCGACGGTGACCCGGAAGTCGAGCCCGCGGTCGCCGGCGAGTGGCCGGAAGGTCGCGTGGACATAGTCGAGCAGCCTGACCAGGGGCAACGCCTTGGGGTGCACATCCATCCGGCCGGCCTCGATCTTCGACAGGTCCAGGATGTCGTTGATCAGCTGGAGCAGGTCGGAGCCCGAGCGGTGGATGGTGGCCGCGAACTCCACCTCCTGCTCGGAGAGCCGGCCGTCCGGGTTGTCGGACAGCAGCCGGGCCAGGATCAACAGGGAGTTGAGCGGGGTGCGCAGCTCGTGCGACATGTTCGCCAGGAACTCCGACTTGTACTGCGAGGAGGTGGCCAGCAGCGCGGCCTTGTCCTCCAGTTCGGCGTTGGAGCGCTGGAGCTCGTCGGAGCGCTGGCGCAGCTCGGCGGTGAGCCGCTGGGACTCCGAGAGCAGCGATTCCGTACGGGAGTTGGCGATGATGGTGTTGATCGAGACGCCGATGGTGTTCACGAACTGGTCGATGAACGCGAGGTGGATCTCGTTGAACCTGCTGAACGAGGCCAGCTCGATCACACCCAGCACCTGGTCCTCGAAGAGGACCGGCAGGATGACGATGCTGGCCGGGGGTGCGGAGCCGAGCCCGGATTCGATGGTGATGTAGTCCGGCGGAGCTTCGATGAGGATGCGCTTCTTCTCCGCCGCGGCCTGCGCTATCAGACCGCGGACCGGGGTCCCGGACGCCGGGAGCGGACCGTGGCCGCTGCTGTGGCCGGTGCCGTACCCGGCGATGAATTCCAGGCCCTCGCCCGGCTTGGCGCCCGCCTCGGACAGGAAGAAGGCCCCGAACTGGGCATTCACCAGCGGAGTCAGCTCGCGCAGGATCAAGTCGGCGACCTCGACCAGGTCGCGGTGGCCCTGCATCAGGCCGGCGATACGGGTCAGGTTGGACTCCAGCCAGTCCTTGGCGCGGGTGGTTTCGCGGAGATTGGCGACCATGAGGTTGACGTTGTTCTTCAGGGCCGCGACCTCGCCCTGCGCCTCGACCATGATGGAGCGGGACATATCACCCTGGGTGACAGCGCTGGCGACTTCGGCGATCGCGCGCACCTGGGTGGTGAGGTTCAGGGCGAGCTCGTTGACGCTGGTGGTCAGCCGCTTCCAGGTGCCGTAGACCCCCTCGACCCGGGCCTGGCCGCCGAGTTGTCCTTCGCTGCCGACCTCGCGGGCGACGCGGGTCACCTCGGAGGAGAAGGAGGAGAGGGTGTCGACCATCGTGTTGATGGTGGTCTTCAGCTCCAGGATCTCGCCTCGGGCGTCCACGTCGATCTTCTTCGACAGGTCGCCCTGGGCCACGGCTGTGGCGACCTGGGCGATGTTGCGGACCTGGGACGTCAGGTTGGAGCCCATGAAGTTGACGTTGTCGGTGAGGTCCTTCCAGACGCCGGAGACGCCGTGCACCTGGGCACGTCCGCCGAGGCTTCCCTCCGTGCCGACCTCGCGGGCGACGCGGGTGACCTCGTCGGCGAACGCCCGCAGCTGCTGGACCATGGTGTTGACGGTGTCCTTCAGCTCGAGGATCTCGCCGCGTGCGTCCACATCGATCTTCTTCGACAGGTCGCCGTTGGCCACGGCAGTGGTGACCTGCGCGATGTTGCGGACCTGCGAGGTGAGGTTCAGCGCCATGAAGTTGACGTTGTCGGTCAGGTCCTTCCACACCCCGGAGACATCCCTGACCTGCGCCTGACCACCCAGGTTCCCCTCGGTACCGACCTCGCGGGCGACACGGGTCACCTCGTCCGCGAACGCCGAGAGCCGGTCGACCATGGTGTTGATCGTCGTCTTCAGCTCCAGGATCTCGCCCTTGGCCTCCACCGTGATCGTCTTGCCGAGGTCGCCCTCCGCTACGGCGGTGGCGACCTGGGCGATGTTGCGGACCTGTGAGGTCAGGTTGTCGGCCATGAAGTTGACGTTCTCGGTGAGATCCTTCCACACCCCCGAGACCCCGCGGACCTGAGCGCGTCCGCCCAGGCGTCCCTCCGTACCGACCTCGCGGGCGACGCGCGTCACCTCGTCCGCGAACGCCGAGAGCTGGTCGACCATGGTGTTGATCGTCGACTTCAGCTCCAGGATCTCGCCGCGGGCGTCCACCGTGATCTTCTGACTGAGATCGCCGTTGGCGACGGCCGTGGTCACCTGGGCGATATTGCGGACCTGCCAGGTCAGATTGGACGCCATGAAGTTGACGTTGTCGGTCAGGTCCTTCCACACCCCGGAGACCCCGCGGACCTGAGCGCGTCCGCCCAGCTGTCCTTCGGTGCCGACCTCGCGGGCGACGCGGGTCACCTCATCCGCGAACGCCCGCAGCTGGTCCACCATCGTGTTCACGGTGAGCTTCAGCTCCAGCAGCTCTCCGGTGGCCTCCACCGTCACCTGCTGGGTCAGATCGCCGCGTGCCACCGCAGTCGTCACGACCGCGATGTCACGCACCTGCGCCGTCAGCCGCGACGCCATCGTGTTGACGGCCTCCGTCACATTCCGCCAGTCGCCCGACAGGCCCCGCACCTTGGCCCGGCCGCCGAGCCGCCCCTCCGTACCGACCTCCCGGGCCACCCGCGTCACCTCGCCGGTGAACAGCGAGAGCTGGTCCACCATGCGGTTCACCCCGACCCCCAGGCGACGGAGGTCGCCGCGGAGCTGGCGGTTGCCGTCGGACAGGTCCACGTGTTGCGTCAGATCGCCGTCCGCGACCGCGTCCAGCACCCGTGTCGCCTTCGCGACCGGCACCACCACGGCTTCCATCAGCGCATTCGACGCTTCCACGCTCTCGGCCCAGCCGCCCTGGCCGGGGCTCGCGCTGATCCGCTCGTCGAGCCTGCCCTGCCGTACGACATCACGGCGTACCCGCTGAAGTTCCCCCGCCAGATGCTCATTGCGCGCCACGATCCGGTTGAACACCCCGGCCATCTCGGCCAGGACTCCCTCGTCGGAGCCGTCCACACGTACGGTGAAATCTCCATCGCACAACGCATGCATCGCGGCGAGCAGCGGACGCAACTCGCCCGCACGCACCCACTGCCCGTCCGGGGCGGCGCCGGACCGACCGACGTCTTCAGGGGATCCCTGGAATGCCGCGGACGGCCGGGGCGGGGAAGCTGAATCTGGCGAGGCAGGGTCGCGTTCCATGGCAGCCCATTCACAGTCATCGATACATATAGGTATGTCATAGTATAGGTCCTCTCAAAGGTCTCATCTCCGGACGTATCCAGGGGGCGCACGTGGGGCCGTTGTCTTCTCAGGCCTATGAGTTCGTGTCGCGGACGAGCCTGGCGGCGAACCAGCTCGCGCCCTCCAGGGCCCGCACGTTCGTGCGCGCCGTCCTCGCCGAACCGCCTGCGCCGACGGCGCCCGCATCGCAGGTGATCGACGACCGGCTCGTCGAGGCCGCCGTGCTCCTGGCCAGCGAGCTGGTCACGAACGCCGTCATGCACGCCGGTACCGAGATCGAGGTCGCCTGCTACCTGGAGACCGAACCCGGCCCTCCCGTTCCCGCCCGGCAGAACGGCATCTCCCCCACCGCCCCCGGCGCCACCGGCCCCGGGGAAGAGCGGCCCTTCGGGGTCGTCGTCGAAGTCGCGGACCGCCACCCCTCCAGCGTGGTCCGCGGCGGAATGGACACCCGGCCCGGCGGACGCGGCTTCGGCCTCCAGCTCGTCGGCGCCATGGCCGAATCGTGGGGCGTGACGTACCAGCACACCCGGAAGACGGTGTGGTTCCGCCTGGAGACCACCGAGGACGAGCGTGAACCGGCCGGCTCACCCGACGCCGGGCACCGACACCAGCAGCGGGCCGCCGAGGTCCCCGCCCCCGCCACACTGCACGACCCCCACGGGCGTACCGCCGAGTGGGCCGACCGGGGAGGGCCGTCGTTCCTGGCCGAGGCCAGCGAGCTGCTCGCCGGACAGCTCGACGAGGACATGGTCGCCGCGCTCGCGGGACAGCTCCTGGTGCCCAGGCTCGCCGACTGGTGCGGGGTGTGGCTGAGTACCGACAGAGGAAGGATGCGGCTGTCCCGGGTCTGGCACTCGGACGAGCGGCGCATCGAGGCCCTGCGCCGGGAGCTGGAGAAGGATCCGCCACCCGCCAGGCTCCGTACGGCGGGTATTCCCTGGCCTTGGCCGGAGAGCGCCGACGCCGACGGCACGGGCGGCTCCGCGCTGGCGTTCCCGCTGGTCGCGGGCAGTTCCTCACTGGGGGTGCTGCTGCTCGGCCGGGCCGGGCTGCTGCAGATGACCGACGGTGTCGTACGGATGGTGGAGGACGTGGCACGGCGGGTGGCCCAGGCCGTTGTCACGGCCCGCCAGTACACGCGCCAGACCGCCATCAGCCGGGCGCTCCAGCGGAAGCAGCTGCCCGTATCCCTCGCCCGTATCCCGGGCGTCGACACGGCGATCGTCTACGAGCCGCACGGCGAGGGCCTGACCGTCGGCGGCGACTTCTACGACCTGTTCCTGCTGGGAGACCGCCGCTGGTGCTTCCTGCTCGGCGATGTGCAGGGCAAGGACCCGGAGGCGATGTCCGTCACCGGCCTGGCCCGGCACCTGGTGCGGCTGCTGGCACGGGAGGGCCATGGCGTCGAGTCGGTGCTCGGCAGGCTGAACTCCGCGATGGCGGAGGAGAGCGCGGAGGCCGTGGCACTCGGCGGCGAGCACGCCCGGCCGCGCTTCCTGAGCCTGCTGTACGGGGAGTTGGAGCTCGACCCGATCGCGGGATGCGCGCACTTCACGGTCGCCAGCGCCGGACACCCGCTGCCACTGCGGCTGTCCGCCGACGGCTCGGTGGCTCCCGCGGTGGGCCCCCAGATGCTGCTCGGGATCGACAAGGGGGCGGAGTTCAGCGCCAGCTCCTTCGACCTCGCGCCCGGCGAGACGCTGCTGTGCGTGACCGATGGCGTGACCGAACGGCGCAGCGGGGACTGGCAGTTGGACGATAATGACGGACTGTCCGAAGTGCTGCGCGAATGCATCGGGCTGAGCGCGAGGGCCGTGGCGGAGCGGGTACGGCAGGCAGCTCACGACTTCGACACCGAGCCGGTCCAGGACGATCTCTCCGTGCTGGTGCTCCAGGCGGTGCCGGTGGTGCCGGGCGCTCCCCCGGGCCCGGCCGCCGGGCCCATGCCGGGACAACGCGGCGCCTCCGGGTAACCGAACGCGGGATGCGGCGCGCATCGATGCACGGCGCCGGAGGACTGACGCACGCCGCCGGAAGCCTGGGAGGGGATCTCCACCCGGCCCGGCCACGCAGGCGCCACGTACGCCGGGCCGGGCGGAGACGGTCAGTTGCGGCTGAGCAGCGATTCCAGAACGTCCGTCAGCGTCCGTTCCTGGTCCGGTACGGTACCCGCCGCTCTCCAGGCCACGAACCCGTCCGGGCGTACCAGCACCGCACCGTCGGCCGCCGTGCCGTGGAGCCCGGCCCAGTCGGCGTCCTTCTCGGGGGCCAGATCGTCCTGCGGCCCGGTGCCGATGCGGTAGGAGTCCAGCGGCAGGGACAACCGCTCGGCGACGCGCAGCGCCGCCTCGTGCCACCCCGTGCCGTCGGAGCCGCTGAGCAGCACGAAGGACCGCTCGTAGAGATCGAGTGTGGAGAGCCGCACACCGAAGTGGTACAGCCACATGTGCGGAGCGCGGCTGCCCGGATCGCCCGTCAGCTGCATCCGCTCGGGCACGGCCGGCTGTTGGGGGTCCGCCCCCATGACCGCGCCGCGGGCGTAGCGGTAGCCGAGCGCGACCGTGAGCACCCCGCTCTGCCGGCCGCCGCCGGTGCCGGGAGCGACGGCGTACCCCGGGTGGCTGTGCTCCGCCGAGCGGGCCGAGGCGCGCGCACTGGTCGCCCGCGCCACCGGCTGCCGCTCCTCCCCGTACGTCTCCAGGAGTCCCGGGCCCGCCCAGCCACCCAGCACGGCGGCGAGCTTCCAGGCCAGATTGTGCGCGTCCTGGATACCGGTGTTGGAGCCGAACGCGCCGGTGGGGGACATCTCATGGGCGGAGTCCCCGGCGAGGAAGACCCGGCCCACCGAGTACCGCTCCGCGACGCGCTCGGCGGCGTGCCAGGGCGCCTTGCCGGTGATCCGGACATCCATGCCGGGCACGCCGGTCGCCCTGCGGATGTGCTCCACGCACCGCTCGTCGGTGAAGTCCTCCAGGGTTTCCCCTTCGTCGGGGTGCCAGGGCGCGTGGAACACCCAGTGCTCCCGGTTGTCCACCGGGAGCAGAGCGCCGTCCGCCTCGGGGTTGGTCAGATAGCAGGCGATGAAGCGTCGGTCGCCCACCACGTCCGCGAGCTGCTCGGCGTTGAAGGTGATGCTCACGTTGTGGAACAGGTCGCCGGGGCCCGTCTGGCCGATTCCGAGGAACTCCCGTACGGGGCTGCGCGGGCCGTCCGCGGCGATCAGGTAGTCCGCGCACACGGTGTGGTGCTCCCCGGTCTCCCGGTCCTTCACCAGCGCGGTCACCCCGTCCTCGTCCTGGTCGAAGGAGAGCAGCTCGGTGCTGAAGCGCAGATCGCCGCCGTGCTTGCGGGCGCAGCGCACCAGCACCGGTTCCAGGTCGTTCTGACTGCACAGACACCACGTGGACGGGCTGAAACGGGCCAGCCCGCCGCCCGGGTCGATCTCCTTGAACAGCCACTCCTGGTCGTCACCGGTGAGCGACCCCGCTTGCAGGATTCCGTGGTTGTCCGCCAGGACGGATGCGGCCTCACGGATCAGCGGCTCCGCGCCGGCGGCCCGGAAGAGCTCCATCGTGCGCACATTGTTCCCGCGTCCGCGGGGGTGCATCGAGGTGCTCCCGTGCTTCTCGATCAGCATGTGCCGGACGCCCAGGCGGCCGAGGAACAGCGAGGCGGACAGGCCCACCAGGGAGCCGCCCACGATGAGGACCGGCACGCGGTCGTCGACCTTCGGATTCATCATGCTCCAGCTCCAAACCGCCTGTAAGGGAATGACTAGTTCAATGCCCGACATGGCGGCCTTCTCTGCGCCCTTCACCCGAACGGCTCACACATCTCGCGCCACCCGTGGGACCGGCTCACGATCGAGTGCGGGCACCGCCATCGGCGGAGTCAGCGCTGGTGTCGATGGGTCACCCGCTCCGGACAAGGAGGGGCGGGGACCGGCTGTGCGGCCCATCGCCCGGTCACTCAACCGGATTTCCACCGACGGCCGACGACGCAGGACGCGGAGGCTGCTCCGTCCCGAAGGAGATGTGCAAGATGACGACCCTGTCGGAAAGAGTGTCGCAGTCCGCCTTTGACGGCTCCAGGCTTCGGGTGGTTCTGCTACTGGACCTCCAGGACGGTGCCCAGCAACGCTTCCTCGAGGCGTACGAGCACCTCCGCAACCGGGTGGCTTCCGTGCCCGGGCACATCAGCGACCAGCTGTGCCAGTCGATCGAGAACCCCTCGCAATGGCTCATCACCAGCGAATGGGAGAGCGCACCACCCTTCCTGGCCTGGGTCAACAGCGAGGCGCACGTCGAGATGGTGCAGCCGCTGCACGGCTGTGTACGCGACACCCGTTCGCTGCGCTTCAGCGTTCTGCGGGAGACCCCCGAAATGCCCGCCTTCACCGCCCAGTCCGCCGCCCCCAGGGGCCAGCTCCAGACCGTGCCCAGGGTCGGCGACGGCCGGGTCCGGCACGCCCTCACCTTCACCGTGAAGCCCGGCAGCGAGCAGAAGGTCGCCGAGATCCTGGCCGGGTACAGCTCACCGGCAGCGCAGGCCGACGAGAACACCCGGCTGCTGCGTACCTCGCTCTTCATGCACGGCAACCGTGTCGTACGGGCCGTCGAGGTGCAGGGCGACCTGGTCGTCGCGCTGCGCCATGTGGCGAGACAGCCCGAGGTCCGGGCCGTCGAGGAGGCGATCAACCCGTATCTGGAGCAGGACCGCGACCTCCGCGATCCGGACTCCGCGCGGGTGTTCTTCACCCGTGCGGCACTCCCCGCGGTGCACCGTGTGGCGAGGAGCGGCGCGGACAGCGTCGACGTACGGCGGCACGCGCTGTTCTACCCGGCCAAGCCCGACTGCGGTATGGCGGTGGCCCGGCTGCTGGCGCGCCAGGACGAGCTGGCCGCCGACGACCCCACCAGCCCCATCGAGGGCAGCACCGTCTTCCAGCGTGACGACATCGTCGTCCGAGTGATCGACATCCGTGTGCCCGTCGAGAAGGAGCCCGTCCTCGCGCTGGGTGTCGCCGGCAAGCGCACCCCGGCCGTGCTCGGCCGCCTGCTCGACCTCGAGGCGGACGACGACCTGACGAGCAAGAAGGGGATCGCGCGATTCCTCGCTCGCTGCGACATGGACCGGGTCACCGACCGCCGGTCGTCCGAATCCTGACGTGTCGCACCCGTCCGCCGCGGTCGCCCGGTCGCGGCCGGCGCAACGCCACCTGGAGGTAGCCATCATGACCACGTACAGCCCACGCATCGTGGACCTCAGCGAGACCCAGCCCAACAAAAGGCGCGGAGGCGACCTGCGCGCCATGCTCACCCCCACCGCGGTGGGCGCCACCAGCGGCTTCATGGGGCTGGCCATCGTGCTGCCCGGCGAGCGCATCGGAGAGCACTACCACCCGTACTCCGAGGAGTTCGTGTACGTCGTGAGCGGTGAACTCGAGGTCGACCTGGACGGGGTGGCCCACCGTATGCGGCCCGATCAAGGCTTGCTGATCCCCCCTCATATGCGGCACCGCTTCCGCAATGTGGGTGACGCGGAAGCCCGGATGGTCTTCCACCTGGGCCCGCTGGCGCCGCGGCCCGAGCTCGGACACGTCGACACCGAGGGTACGGAGGACACGGCACAGGCCGGGCCCCCCGAACGAACGGAACGGGTGTCATGACCCGGCGTGTCGCGGTCACCGGGATCGGCATCGTCGCCCCCGGCGGCGTGGGCGTACCGGCCTTCTGGGATCTGATCTCGTCCGGCCGGACGGCGACCCGGGGCATCACGCTGTTCGACCCGACGGGGTTCCGCTCGCGCATCGCCGCCGAGTGCGACTTCGATCCCGCGGCCCACGGCCTCGACGAGGAGGAGGTGGCACGCGCCGACCGGTACGTCCAGTTCGCGATGGTGGCCGCCGAGGAGGCCGTACGCGACGCCGGTCTCGACCCCGAAGCGGAGGACCCCTGGCGCATCGGGGTGTCGCTGGGCACCGCCGTGGGCGGCACCACGCGACTCGAGCGCGACTACGTGCAGGTCAGCAGTTCCGGCGAGCGCTGGGACGTGGACCACCGGCCCGCGGCCCCCCATCTGCACCGGGCGTTCTCGCCGAGCGCGCTGGCGTCCGAGGTGGCCGAGCAGATCGGCGCCCACGGCCCGGTGCAGACCGTCTCGACGGGGTGCACCTCCGGCCTCGACGCGATCGGGTACGCCTTCCACGCCATTGAGGAGGGCCGGGTCGATGTGTGCATCACGGGCGCCTCGGACTCCCCGATCTCCCCCATCACGGTGGCCTGCTTCGACGCGATCAAGGCGACCTCCCCGAACAACGACGATCCGGCCCACGCCTCGCGGCCGTTCGACCGCCACCGGGACGGCTTCGTCATGGGCGAGGGCGGTGCCCTGCTCGTACTGGAGGAGCTGGAACACGCCCGCGCCCGCGGTGCGTCCGTCTACTGCGAGATCCGGGGCTACGCCACCTTCGGCAACGCCCACCACATGACCGGTCTGACCCGGGAGGGCCTGGAGATGGCCGAGGCGATCGACCGTGCGCTGGCGCACGCCCGGATCGACAGCTCGGAGATCGACTACGTGAACGCGCACGGCTCCGGCACCCAGCAGAACGACCGGCACGAGACAGCCGCGGTGAAGCGGTCGCTGGGCTCACACGCGTACGAGATACCCATGAGCTCGATCAAGTCCATGGTGGGCCACTCGCTCGGCGCGATCGGCGCGATCGAGATCGTGGCCTGCACGCTGGCACTGGCCCACGGGGTGGTGCCCCCGACTGCGAACTACGAGACCCGGGACCCGGAGTGCGACCTGGACTACGTGCCGAAGACCGCCCGATCCCTGTCCCTGCGGAGCGTGCTCTCGGTCGGCAGTGGGTTCGGCGGGTTCCAGTCCGCGGTGGTCATGAACCGAGTGGGTGGGAGGACACGATGAGCTCCCTGGAGAATCGGCGTTCGGTCGTCACCGGAATCGGTGTCATCGCGCCCAACGGGGTCGGCACCGACGCCTTCTGGAAGGCGACCAAAGAGGGCGTCAGTGTCCTGGACCTGGTCACGCGCGAGGGATGCGGGCATCTGCCGCTCCGGGTCGCCGGAGAGGTCCGCGAATTTGACCCGGCGACGATGATCGAAGAGCGCTACCTCGTGCAGACCGACCGGTTCACGCACTTCGCGATGGCCGCGGCCGGCCTCGCGCTGGCCGACGCCGGGCTCGACCTGACGGACGGCAGCACTTCACCGTTCGACGTCGGGGTCGTCACCGCCGCCGGATCCGGCGGCGGCGAGTTCGGACAGCGTGAACTGCAGCGGCTGTGGGGACAGGGGTCGCGCTACGTCGGCCCGTACCAGTCCATCGCCTGGTTCTACGCCGCCAGCACCGGCCAGATCTCGATCCGCGGCGGCTTCAAGGGGCCCTGCGGAGTCGTGGCCAGCGACGAGGCCGGCGGCCTCGACGCGCTCGCGCACGCCGGCAGGGGCATCCGCCGCGGTACCGACGCGGTCGTCGTCGGCGCGGCGGAGGCGCCGCTCGCCCCCTATTCCATCGTCTGCCAGCTCGGGTACGCGGACCTCAGCAGGTCCGACGACCCGGCGCGGGCCTATCTGCCCTTCACCGCCGACGCCTGCGGATTCGTGCCTGCCGAAGGCGGCGCCATGTTCGTGGTCGAGGAGGAGACGGTGGCCCGTCGCCGCGGCGTCCGGGTCCGGGCCTACGTGTCCGGTCACGCCGCCACCTTCACCGGGGCATCCGAGTGGGAACAGTCCCGGCACGGGCTGGCCCACGCCATCCGCGGCGCTCTCGAGGACGCGCAGGCCGCCCCCGAGGAGATCGACGTGGTCTTCGCCGACGCGCTCGGCGTACCGGAGGCGGACCGTGCCGAGGCACTGGCGATCAGCGATGCCCTGGGCCGGCACGCGCGGCGCGTACCGGTGACCGCGCCCAAGACCGGCATCGGCCGGGCGTACTGCGGTGCTCCCGTCCTGGACGCGGCCGCGGCGGTGCTCGCCATGGAGCACGGCCTCGTACCGCCCACCCCGGGCGTGGTCGACGTCAGCCACGACCTCGATCTGGTGACCGGCGGGGCCCGGCCCGCCGAGCTGAGGACAGCACTGGTGCTGAGCCGGGGCCTCATGGGCTCGAACGCGGCCCTCGTGCTGCGGCAGGGCACCGGCACCCCCTCGTAAAGCCCCCTCGTGAAGAAGGAGTAGCTCCTCATGACCACTCAAGTTCAACTGACCTTCGGCGAGCTGGCATCGCTGATGAAGAACGGCGCCGGTATCACGGTCGACCCGGAGGAGATGGAGAGCCGGCCGGACTCCACCTTCGCCGAGTTCGGCCTCGACTCCCTCGGCCTCCTCGGCATCGTGGGCGAGCTGGAGAACCGGCACGGGCGGCCGATGCCCCCGGACGCCGAGCTGTGCAAGACCCCGCACGACTTCATCGACCTCGTCAACACCGCACTCACGGCTGGAGCATGACATGTCCGGACACACGGAGAACGAGATCGACATCAAGGCCCCCCTCGACCTCGTCTGGGACATGACCAACGATCTCGAGAACTGGACGCAGCTGTTCAGCGAGTACGCGGCGGTCGAAGTGCTCTCCCGGGAAGGCGAGAGGACGACCTTCCGGCTGACCATGCACCCCGACGACAACGGCAAGGTCTGGAGCTGGGTCTCCGAGCGGGTGACCGACCGGACCGGGCTCACCGTACGGGCCCGCCGGATCGAGCCCGGCCCCTTCCACCACATGGACATCCGGTGGGAGTACGAGGAGACCCCCGACGGTACGCGGATGCGCTGGAGCCAGGACTTCGCGATGAAGCCCGAGGCCCCGGTCGACGACAAGGGGATGACCGACCTCATCAACCGCAATTCCCGCATCCAGATGGAACTCATCCGGGACAAGGTCGAGCAGCGCGCCCGCGAACGCGGACCGCGGACCCCGGTCACGCCCAACTGACGCCCGTCCTGGCGGATTCGGTCCGGCTCCCGGCGGGGCCTCGGACGGCTCCGCCGGGCACCCCCGTACGGCCCCCCACGTACGGCACCCCCACGATGAAGGGACCCCTCGTATGCACCGCGCTCTGATCGTCGCCCGCATGAAGCCGGGATCGGCCCCGGACATCGCCGATGTCTTCGCGGCCTCCGACCTCGGCGAACTGCCGCAACTGATCGGTGTCACCGGGCGGAGCCTGTTCCAGTTCGGCGATGTGTATCTGCACCTGATCGAGGCGGACCGGCCGCCCGGCCCCGCGGTCGCCAAGGTGACCGCCCACCCGGCCTTCCGGGACGTCAGCGAACGGCTCTCGCCGTACGTGAACGCGTACGACCCGGAGACCTGGCGGAGCCCGAAGGACGCCATGGCCCACGAGTTCTACCGCTGGGAGCGGGACTCAGCCGTGTGACGCGCGGACACGCAGAGCGGGAGGAAGACCCGACATGGTGCAGATCGATGAGCGACCGGCCGAACCGGCGCCCGAGTGGGTGCGATGCGAGGGCTGTGCCGAGCTGGTCTACGGCAAGCGGTTCGGCCGGACGCTGAGCGTGTGCCCGGGCTGCGGCTGGCACGGGCACCTCACCGCGCACCAGCGGCTCGACCAGCTGCTCGATCCGGGCTCCGCGTCGCCGATCGCGCTGGTGGAACCCCTGCACGACCCGCTGGACTTCACCGACACCCGGCCCTACACCGAACGGCTGGCGGACGCCCGGGCCACCACCGGCCTGCACGAGGCGGTCGTCTGTGTGCAGGGCCGGATCGAGAACCGTCCCGTGGTCGTGGCCGCGATGGACTTCCGGTTCCTCGGGGGCAGCCTGGGCTGCGGAGTCGGCGCACTCATCACCGAAGCCGCGCATACGAGCCTGCGGGAGCGGATCCCACTGCTGCTCGTGACGGCGTCGGGCGGCGCGCGGATGCAGGAGGGTGTCCTGTCCCTCATGCAGATGGCGAAGACCGCCCAAGTGCTGGCGGAACTCGACGAGGCGGGCATCCTCACCGTGTCGGTGATCACCGATCCGACGTACGGGGGCGTGGCCGCGTCCTTCGCCACGCTGGCGGATGTGATCCTCGCCGAGCCGGGTGCGCGGCTGGGCTTCGCCGGTCCGCGGGTCATCGAGCAGACCACGGGGCAGCGGCTGCCGGATGGTTTCCAGACCGCGGAGTTCCTCCTCCAGCACGGCATGGTGGACGACGTCGTGCCGCGGTCCGCGCTGCGGACGACGCTCGGCCGGCTGCTGGCCCTGGGGTCCTCGGCGCACGGGCCTGTCCCGGACCCGCCTCCGGATGCGGCACCGGCTCCGTCCGGCGCGATCCTGCACCGTCTCGAGGAGGTGCACGAGCGGGACTCCTGGGAGGCGGTACGGCTCGCCCGGCATCCCGACCGCCCCACCGCGCTCGACTACGCCGGCCACCTGCTGGACGACTTCCACGAACTGCACGGCGACCGGCTCGCGGAGGACTGCACCGCCATCATCGGCGGTCCGGGCCTGCTGAACGGGCGGCCGGTGATGCTGATCGGCTGTCACAAGGGCGGGCCGGGACTCGCCGAACGACAGCACCACAAGTTCGGTATGGCCACGCCCGCCGGCTACCGCAAGGCGGCCCGGCTGATGCGGATGGCCGCCAAACTCGGCCTGCCGATCGTCACTCTGATCGACACACCGGGAGCCAACCCCGGCCCGGAGTCGGAGCGGAGCGGCCAGGCCGTCGCCATCGCGGAGAATCTGCGGCTGATGTCCCGGCTGAAGGTGCCCGTCGTCGCCGTACTGATCGGCGAGGGCGGCAGCGGCGGGGCGCTCGCCCTGGCCGTTGCGGACCGTGTACTGGTCAGCGCGCACGGCGTGTATTCGGTCATCAGCCCCGAAGGCTGCGCCGCCATCCTGTGGAAGCAGCCCGAGGCGGCCCCGGCCGCCGCGGCGGCGCTGCGACTCGACGCACGCGAACTGCTCCGCCTGGGGATCGTCGACGGCGTGGTCCCCGAACCGCCGGGCGGCGCCCACTGCGACCACGTGGCCGCGGCGGCTCTCCTCGGCGCGGCGCTGAACGCGGCCCTGGACGAGCTCGTGCCCTGGGAACCCGACCGGCTGCTGAGGAGCCGCAGAAGCCGGTTCCACCGCTTCGGCGTCGAGGAAGGCATTCCTGCCCGAACCGGAAGAGGTGCATCGTGACGCTCGACACCCACAAGACGAACCATCAGGAGAACGGCCACCGCCCGGCCTTCACCGGAAACGGCTTCGGCGGCACGGACCTCGCCCCCCTGGCCCGCGCGGACCTGGAGTCGGTCTGCCGCAGCGCGCTCGGGCTGGCGAACGCCGGCCCGAGACCGCCGCTGAGGATCAAGCTCCAGCACGGGCACATGACCGTGGAGATGGAGTGGCCGGACCAGGTCGCCATCGGCGCCGCCGCCCAGCCGGAACCGGCGCTCCAGCAGCCGGCCCGGCCGCCGCTCGACCCGTCCCCGACGCAGGAGAACGGGCTCCGGTACGTCCTCTCCCCGACGGTCGGCACGTTCTACCACGCACCGGAACCGGGAGCGCCGCCGTTTCTGTCGGTCGGCGACGTGGTACGCCCCGGGCAGCCGATCGGCATCCTCGAGGTCATGAAGATGATGAGCACGGTCGAGGCGGATACCGCAGGACGGGTGGTGGAGTTCCTCGCTCCGGACGCGCACCCGGTGGAGTTCCAGCAGCGGCTCGTCGCGCTGGAGCCCCTGCCCGAGGCGGAGGGCTGACCCCGATGTTCAGCACCGTCCTCATCGCCAACCGGGGTGAGATCGCGCTGCGCGTCGCGCGGGCCTGCCGCGAACTCGGTATCCGTACGGTGGCGGTGTACTCCACCGCGGACCGCGACTCCGCCGTGGTGCGCTTCGCCGACCAGGCCGTGCACATCGGGCCTGCGCCGTCGAAGGCCAGCTATCTCCATGTGCCCGCGGTTGTCGAGGCAGCCCTGCTCTCCGGAGCGGAGGCCATCCACCCGGGGTACGGATTCCTGTCGGAGGACCCCGACTTCGCCGAGATCTGCGAGGCCAACGGGATCGTCTTCATCGGCCCGTCCCCGCGGGTGATGCAGCAGCTCGGTGACAAGGCGGCGGCCCGCACGGCGATGGCGGCGGCGGGCCTGCCCGTGCTGCCGGGCAGCACAGCGGCGCTGACGACGGCCGCGGAGGCGAAGGAGATCGCTCAGCAGACCGGCTACCCCGTGATCTTCAAGGCGGTCGCGGGGGGCGGCGGGCGCGGTATGGCGGTCGTACGCGACCCCGACAGCCTCCTGAGCGCGTACCGGGAGACCCGCGCCCACGCACGGGCCGTCTTCGGCGACGACCGGCTGTATCTGGAGCGGTTCATCGATGACGCCCGGCACGTCGAGGTCCAGGTCCTGTGCGACCGGCACGGCAGCGCGGTCCACCTCGGCGAGCGCGACTGCTCGGTGCAGCGACGGCACCAGAAGCTCATGGAGGAGGCCCCGGCTCCGAATCTGCCGGAGGAACTGCGCACGGCGATGTGCGAGTCCGCGGTGCGAGGCGCCCTGGCCGTCGGGTACACCGGGGCCGGCACGTTCGAGTTCGTCCTGACGCCGTCCCACGAGTTCTATCTGATGGAAGTCAACTGCCGCCTCCAGGTCGAGCACCCGGTGACCGAGATGGTCACCGGAGTCGACATCGTGCGCGAGCAGATCCTCATCGCCGCCGGGCGGCCGCTGAGCGTGAGCCAGCCGGACGTCGCACTGCGCGGAGTGGCGGTGGAGTGCCGCGTGAACGCCGAGGACCCGGCGCGGGATTTCGCTCCGACTCCCGGACCGCTGACCGAGTTCGTCCCTCCGGGGGGCCCGTTCGTCCGGGTGGACACGCACAGCTTCCCCGGCTGGCAGGTGGGACCGGACTATGACTCCCTGCTGGCGAAGACGGTCGTCTGGGCGCCCGATCGCGAGCAGGCGCTGGCCCGTATGGACCGCGCCCTGGGAGAGTTCCGAGTCGGTGGCGACGGGGTACGGACCACCATCGACTTCCTCCGGCGGACCCTGGCCTGCCCGGAGTTCCGGGCCGCGGAACACACCACGGGTCTGGTCGGGAAGATGCTCGAGCCCCGGGCGGCGGCCTCTGCCGCGCCCGGGGCATAAGCGAACGCAAGGGAGAGCCGGCCGCCGGGGATGTCCCCTTCCCCGGCGGCCGGCCGCCGGGCTCAACCGGGGACGGTGCTTTCGAACGCGTGCAGGTACGCGTTGACCGGACGGACGTCCCCGACGCGAAGACCTGCCTCCGTCATCCGGTTGATCAGACTCTCCTTGGAGTGCTTCGCTCCTCCGACATTGAGGAGCAGCAGCAGATCCATGGCGGTGGTGAACTTCATCGAGGGGCTGTCGTCGACGAGATTCTCGATGACCAGGACCCTGGCACCCGGGTGTGCCGCGGCAACGACGTTGCCCAGGGTCTTGCGAGTGCTCTCGTCGTCCCACTCGAGGATGTTCTTGATGATGTACATATCGGCCTTGACCGGGATGTCACTGCGGCAGTCCCCGGGGACGATCCGCACCCGCTCGGCGAGCGGGCCGCCCTTCCGCAGCCGTGGATCCGGGTTCTTCACCACGCTGGGAAGGTCGAGCAGCGTCCCCCGCAGGGCCGGGTGCTTCTCCAGCAGACTGGCCAGCACATGTCCCTGGCCACCGCCGATGTCCGCCACCTCCGACACCCCGGTGAGGTCGAGGAGTTCGGCGATGTCCTGCGCCGACTGCTTGCTGGAGGTGGTCATGGCCCGGTCGAACACCTGGGCCGACTCTCCGGCATCGTCGTGCAGGTAGTCGAAGAAGCCCTTGCCGTACAGATCGTGGAAGACGTTCTGGCCGGAACGTACTGCCTCGTCGAGCCGCGGCCAGGCCTCCCAGGTCCAGGGCTCGGTGCACCACAGGGCGATGTACCGCAGGCTGTTCGGGGCGTCCTCCCGCAACAGCCGTGACATCTCGGTGTGGATGTACTTGCCGTCCTCGGTCTCGGCGAAGATCCCGTAGCAGGACAGCGCGCGGAGCAATCGTTGCAGTGGCCGCGGCTCGGTGTCCACCGCAGCCGCCAGTTCGACCACGCTGGTGGGCGCGTCCTTCAGGGCGTCCGCAACACCGAGTCTGGCTGCCGCGCGCACCGCTGCGGCGCACGCGGCCCCGAATACCAGTTCCCGAAGTTGCATGGCCGGCTGAGGAGTGGGGATTACGGTGGTCATGTACCGCCTCCATTCTTCCGGATCAGGTGACCTGGCCGGTCAGCACAGGCCGGCTGGTTTGGAGGACCGGCACACGTTGCTCCTGAATTTGTTGCCCTTTCCGGTGTCCCCATTGACCTGGTCCGCCGGGCTGTTGCGCAGCGATACGTTGAAGGTGATGGTGTTGCGTTCGTTCAGGGCGCCCACGAAGCTCTTGAAGAGCACGATTCCGCCGGAGAGCGGTGACTTTCCGACGTTGTCCCGTACGAGATTGCCTCGTACCAGCGTGTCCTCGGCGCCGGTGAGAACAATTCCGGAGCCCTGGATGAACGGGAGGCGGGTGTTTCCTGCGCAGTACTTGTTGTTCTTGGAGACCTCGTTGTAGACAACGCTGAGGGCACCCGCCCGCGGCTTCGACTCATCGCCCACGACGAAGATTCCACCGCAGTTCCCGGTCACCGTGTTGTTCTCGATCGTGAGGTTTCTGCTGCGCCGGATCGTGACGCCGATCCGGTTACCCGAGAGAGTGTTGCCCCTGATCACCGCACCCTTGGTGTCGAGCGATCCGCCCTCTCGTTCGGTCGTGTTCGCGATGAAGATGCCCGTCTCTGCGTTGTTCCGGGCGGTGTTGTAGTTGAACACGCCCCGCGTGGACTTCTGCTGCGCGATGCCCCACTTACCGCTCTTCTCGGCTGTCACACCGTAGACACCCAGGCGGTCGGTCCCGGTGGCCCAGATGGCGTTGTTCTTGAAGCCGGAGACGGTCAGCGAGCGGATGCTCACCTTCCTGACGACGTGGTCGGCCGTACCGGTGACGCAGATGCCGTTGCCGGCCTGCGCACAGGAGTTCTTCGTCCTGCCGGCGGCCGGCTTGATCACCGTGTCCGCCCCCGACCCACGGAGGGTCAGATTCGACTTGGTGATCCGGACGCTCTCCCGGAAGGTTCCGGGCAAGATGACGATGGTGTCCCCTGGTCTGGCCTTGTTCACCGCCTTCTGGATCGACTGCCCCGGGTGGACGACGTGCTTGCTCTCGTGGGGATGCGGGGCGGCGCCCAGTCCCGTGACCATGACGGCTGTGATGCTTGCGAGGTACTTCACCTGGCGTTTTGTCATGATCCGAAGCTATGGGCGATCAGCGGGGTTCGCCACATGTGGTAACCCGTCAGCTACAGCAGGTGCTCCCATCGGCCCTACCGGTCCCGGCATTCGGCTCAATCCGGGGGCGGGGCAGCGCCTTCCTGCCCTTTCGTGGTGACGGCCGTCCCCGCGGGCTCGACGGGCAACGGGTCGCCTTCGGCACCCGGCTGAGGAGCGGTCGGCCCGTCCGGCATCTCGGTGATGAGGAAGGACGCCAGGCCGGCCGGCAGGAACCAGGGTCGAACGCGAGGGACGGTCACGTAGTGGCCAACGGCGCAAGGCCCGGGACGACACCTCAGCGCGGACAGCTGTCGCCGGTCACCACCCGAACGGCCCCTCACCGGGGCCCCGGGGCGAGCCGGGCCTCAGCTCGGTACGCCCACACGGCCCAAGGGCGGCCTGACCGTCGGGGGCAGGCCGCCCCTCCTACGCGGGGCGGGCAGCGGCCGCCCGGACGGTCGCGAGAGCTCCGCCTCCGCCCTGCTCGCGTTCACCCTTGCCGGTGAGGAACACGTCCCTGGAGACCCGGGGGGTCACTGCTGGACAGCCGCACCCGTGTCGCAGCCGGCGAGGGACTTCACCTTGACGTTCACCTGCTCCGCCGAGTCCTTCTTGAGCTCGAGCTCGATGTCGCCGACGTCGATGACGCTGTTCACCGCGATCTGGCCGAAGGCCGCCTGGAGGTTCTCCAGACCGCCCGACTCGGACCAGGCCTCGGCCAGGCTCTGGTTCAGCGCGGCGAGTTGGGCGTTCATCTGCCCGAGATCGGCGGTCGGGTTGGCCTTCGCGTACGCCTTGGGCTTCTGCTGGTCGAGGGACTTGATCTTTACCTCCGGGGCCTTGCCGCCACCGCCGACCTTGATGCCGTCGATCAGCACACCGGCGTCGCTTGCCGGGAGCGCCTTCAGGGCGTCGTCCAGGCCCTGCAGACTGTCCGCCTCGAGCCCGGCCAGCGGCAGGAACTTCGCCAGCTGGGCGTCCAGCTGCGAGGCGTCGAACGAGACGCCCTCCTTCGCCTTGGTGACCGCCTCGGACGTCTTCGCGTTCACGGACGGGCACTTGTTGGCCTGGCTCGCGCCCTCCGCCGCCGCGGAGGAACCCTTGTCCTCCCCGGCCATGGCCGCGCCGGTGGCCACGACACCGGTGATCAGAGCCGCGCTCGCCATTCCGATTCCCAGCACACGACGCTTGTTGGTGCGTATTGCTCGAGACATGCGCTCAACCTCGCAGAAGAAGAAAACAGGACGTGGGAGCGCCCTCCAGTCAGCGGCAACGGCCGCTCGGCGCCGGCGCTTTCACCCGTGGGGGTGTCACCCGGATCCGTCGGTCTCTCCCGGCTGCGATATCACGGCCGGGCACGGGACCCCAAGTGATGCCTGCCGCGGTATCGCACCGTTGAGTACGGATCCCGGCGCGGTCGTGCTCAACACAAAGCGCACTCGTCCGCAAATTCCTTTTTGCCTGTCGCCGCTCTGAAAGAAAGTCAGTTATGCACGCACTCACGACACTTGGTGTATTCAGCGGCCCGGACGCCCATAGCTCGACATGTGTGCGGTGAGTTCGGTGGACAGCTCCTTCAAGAGCAGTTCGTGGTGGCTGTGCAGGAAGAAGTGGTCTCCTGGCATGCGGTGGAGCGAGAACTCCGCGTCGGTGTGCCGGGACCACGCCCGGACCTCGGCCATGCCGAACTCCGCGTCGTCCTCGCCGCCGAAGGCCACGACGGGGCACCCGAGGGGCGGGCCCGGACGGTACACATAGGTGTCGGCGATCCGGAAGTCGGCCCTGATGACCGGGAGCATCAGCTCCATGAACGCGTCGTTGTCCAGCAGTTCGCGTGGTGTCCCGTTGAGCTCGCCGAGGCGTCGGCGGAACTCCGCGTCGGGCAGGAACGATGCCCCTTCCCCCTCCTCCCGGGACCGCGGGCCGGGTGCGGAGAACGCCGCCACCACAAGACATACGGGGGCCCTTCCCAGCGCCTCCAGCCGACGGGCGGCCTCGAACGCCAGGAGCGATCCGAGGCTGTAGCCGAAGAGTACGAACGGCAGGTCGAGCCGCCCCTCCAGACCGGCGAGCACATCCTCGACGAGCCACTCCGGATCGGTGTACGGGGGCTCGCCGAAGCGGGTACCGCGGCCGGGCAGCTCGATCGGGCACACCTCGACGAAACCGGGGAGCTCCCGCTCCCAGTGCTTGAACAGCCGCGCCGAACCGCCTGCGTAGGGCAGACAGAACAGCCGGAGCCCTGTGCCGGTGCCGGCAGGTCGAGGTGTCGCGTCCCCCCTCACCGCCGGCGCCTCGCTGCCCGCCGGCCCCGTCCCCTGGGGAGGGATCCGTCGGATGCCTCATCCATCGGGGACGGGCGGCCGTCCTCGGCGGGTCGCGCTCCGGACAGGTGATCGGCGAGCCGCCGTACCGTCGGTTGCTCGAACATGGTCACCAGCGGGAACCGGCTGTCCAGCGCGGTCTGGAGGATGCGGTGGATGCGGACGATGAGAACGGAGTCCGCTCCGATGTCGAGCAGATGGTCGTGGACGGTGATGGCGTCGTGCTGCAGTTCGGCCCGGAGGATCGCGAGGATCGTCGCCTCGGTCTCGCTCTCGGCCCCGCCGTCACCGCTGCCGCCGTCGCCGGGGCCTGAGCCGGTTACGGCCGCCTCCTCGGCCAGGCGTTGCAGTTCACGCCGGTCGAGCTTGCCGCGTGAGGTGAGCGGCAGCTGCTCCACCTCGGTGAAGGAGGACGGCACCATGTAGCCGGGGAGCCTTGCCGCCAGCCGCTCGCGGAGGACTGCGCCGAGGGGGCCGGGGGCGGGTACCGAGGCCGGGGCCGGGGCAGCGTCGGCCGCGAGGGAGCCTCCGAGCAGCCCGTGCAGCACCTCGCTGTCGTCGTCGAGGGCCAGCGCCCGGCGCAGCGCGTCCGTGGCGCGGATGAAGCCGACCTGGCAGAGCCCGATCCCGCACGCCTCCGCGGAACCGTCCAGCAGCTGCGTCATCAGGCCCGCCTCCAGCAGGCAGAAGTCGCGCGCCCGCTTCCCGTACATCGGCTCGACGGCTTCGCGCCGGGCGACGAGGAAGACGGAGAACGCGGAGCTGCGGAACGTCCCCTGGTTGTCCGGCGCGTGAATCGCCGGGTCGAGCTCGGCGTCCGCGTCCAGCGACACCAGCCGGTGCTGCCGCGGATCGTAGTAGTACGTGCCGCCGTCGAGGCCGCCGACCCGGCCCGGCGCGACATAGAGGTAGGTCTGCACCGGGTAGAGCGCTCCGGCCGAGCCGTAACGGTATGTCGGGAAGGGGCCTTGGTCGTCGGCCCGCAGCGGTTCCAGCAGCCGGCCGATCGCGTCCAGGGGCACCGGCCCGTCCCCGTAGGTCCGGCGGCTGGCACGGGGCCGGGTCCCCGGCTCGTCGCGCGGCGTCGCGGTGGGCAGCTCCTGGGCGGTTCCCTCGAGGTCGGTGCGCAGCCCGAGGCGCCGCGCCTTGAAGGCCAGCCGTTCTGCGGGGTCGGTGATGACATCGCCGAGCGCCTCGTCGTAGGCCTGCCGGGCGGCGGCGCCGTCCCGGCTTTCCGGAACGACGACGGCGGCGAGGCGGCGGCCCTCGCGTTCGCCTCCGACGGCGACGACGGCGGCCGCGCGGACCTCGTCCTGGCGGAGCAACGCCGCCTCGATCTCACCGAGTTCGACGCGGTACCCGCGTATCTTGACCTGGAAGTCCTCCCGGCCGACGATCTCGATCTCGCCGTCCGGCAGCCACCGGCCGAGGTCCCCGGTGCGGTAGAGCCTCCGGCCGGTACGGGGATGGACGATGAACGACTCCGCGGTGCGCTCCGGATCCCGCCAGTAGCCGTCCGCCAGACCGCTCCCGCCGATGTACATCTCCCCCGTGACCCACACGGCGCAAGGTTCCAGTCGGTCGTCGAGAATCTCGAAGGTCTGGTTGCGCATGGGCCTGCCGTACGGGATGGAGCCGCGGCCGGCGTCGGC
>NZ_JBEXKU010000089.1:0-26748 GCF_040609575.1 Streptomyces sp. NPDC004647
CAACCCTGAGTCCACCCACCCCTCTCTTCCTATCCGCCGGGGGCCCCCACGGGGGGTGCTTGGGGCGGGGTGGGGGTGCCCGCGCGCGGCCACCGCCGATACGGGCGCGGGCTCACAGTTCGTCGGCCTGCACGTCGTAGACCCGGCGGATGCTGGAGCCAAGGCGCCCGATGTCCGCGCCGTAGACATGGATCGAGATCGCCGTCGACGTACCGGCGTTGCGTACCCGGTGGATGTCGCCGGGCGGCGCGAAGCCGCACACCGCCCCCAACGGGTTCACCACGTCCTCGGTCGGCACCAGCCGCGCGGACGGGCCGTCCGGCACCAGGCGGTAGCGGCGCTCGCTCTCCTCGCCCTCGTGAACACCCGTGACGCACCAGGACACATGGTCGTGAACACACGTCCGCTGCCCGGGCAGCCAGACCAGCGCGACCACCGAGAAGCTGCCGTCGCGCTCGGCGTGCAGCAGATGCTGGCGGTACGTCTCCGGGTCGCCCTGCCGCTGCTCCTCGGTGAGCAGGTCGGCGGCGCCGAGATGCGGCCGCAGCCGCTCCCCGGCCAGATACGCCGTCAACTCGGGCGGCAGGCCGCGCCCGACGACCTCCCGGACCTCACCGACGAACGCGTCGAGGCGCGACGTCATACGGGCGGCGGTGGCGGCACGGGAGGCGGTCGGAAGGCTGGGAGCGGTCATACGCGCAGCGTCGCGCCGCCCGATCCATCACGTCCAACGACAGTTTCTTTGCCGAACTCCAATGTCCCCTTATGGCTGCGCCTTCAGCGGGGCTCGGCGGAGAGCCCCCAGCGGGACTCAGCAGCCGACGCGCGCCTCGGCGGCCCTCTTGAGTTCGGCGAGTACGAGCGCGGTGGCCGGAATGCGCAGATGCTCGCGCAGCGCGTACGCCGATATCTGGCGGCGGCTGTGGGGCTCCAGCAGGCGCCCGGTCACCTTCTTGTGGCAGAGGAAGGACAACACCAGGGCCGGCATCACGGCGACGCCCACACCCGCCGCGACCAGGCTCTGCACGACGAGGTTGTCGTCGGTGGTGAACGCGATGTCCGGGGTGAATCCCTCCTCCGCGCAGGCGTGCAGGAAGTTGGCCCGGCAGCGCGGACAGCCCGCGATCCAGCGCTCTTCCGTGAGGTCGTTCAGATGCACCGCGCGCCGCCGGGCCAGCGGGTGCCCGGTCGGCAGCAGCACCGTCAACTGGTCCTCCAGCAGGGGGATCTCGACCAGTTCCGCCGGGACCTCGGCGTGCAGGCCGGGATAGGTGAAGGCGAGCGTGAGATCGCACTCCCCGCGCGCCAGACGCCGCAGTGAATCCGGCGGCTCGCCCTCCAGCAGCTCCACGCGTACGCCCGGGTGCTCGGCGGCGATCCTGGCCATCGCCTCCGGGATGAGGGTCGCGGCGGCGCTCGGGAACGCGCACACCCGAACCCGCCCGGAACGCAGCCGGGTGATGGCGTTCATCTGCTGCTGCGCGGCGGAGAGGCTGTCGAGGATGGTGTCCGCGTGCCGCGCCATCGCCTCCCCGGCCTCGGTCAGCCGCACGCGGCGGCCGACGCGGGTGAACAGCGGGGTGCCGACGGCTCTTTCCAGAGCCTTCATCTGCTGGGTGATCGCGGGCTGGGTGTAGCCCAGTGAGCGAGCGGCGGCCGAGTACGAGCCGCTCCTGACCACTTCATGGAACGTCTTGATGTGCCGGGATTCGAACACATCGGAATCATAAGCAGACATTGGGATGACGGAACGAGAAAGCGGCCGCTGCTTTCAGGTCATCGCCGGCCTCTCCCGGCGCGGCCGGGCCCGACCCGAGCCCGGTCGACCCCGAGACCCGCCCGGTCGACCCCGAGACCCGAGAGCGGTTGACCCCGAGACCCGAGCCCGGTTGACCCGAGACCCGGCCCCATCGACCCGAGACCCGAGCCCGGTTGACCCGAGACCCGGCCGGTCGTCGACCCGAGATCGGGCCGGGGCGACGCGAGATCCGCCCCGGCAACGACACAGGCCCGGCTCGGCACGTCTGAGAACCGGCCCGCCAGGCCCGGATCCGGCCCGCCCGCACGAGATCCGCCCCCACCGACCGGAGATCCGCCCGAGATCCGCCCGGGATCCAGCCCGAGATCCAGTCCGAGCGCCCCGAGATCCGGCCCGTCGCATCGCGCACGGCGGTTGATCGGGCACCCTGAGGCGTATGCCGCACTACCGCTCGTACGACGACACCGAACTCTTCTACCGCGTACTCGACGCCCGCGACGGCTCCGCCGCTCCGCCGCTGGTCTGCCTGGCCGGCGGACCGGGACGGGACGCCGCCTACCTCGGGAATCTCGGCGGGCTCGACGGGCACCGGCCACTCGTACTGCCGGACGCCCGCGGCACCGGCGACTCCCCCGCTGCCACCGACCCCTCCGACTACGCCTTCCCCCGCCTCGCCGAGGACCTGGAGGCGCTGCGCGAACACCTCGGCCTCGAGCGGTTCGCGCTGTTCGCGCATGACGCGGCAGCGGCGACCGCGCAGGCCTACGCCGCCTCCCACAGCGAGCGCCTCACCCATCTGGTGATCGTCTGCCCCGGCGCCCGGCTCCAGAACGAACTCCCCGACGACGCCCGGGAGATCTTCGATTCCCGGATCACCGAGCCGTGGTGGCCGGACGCCTCGGTCGCCGTCCAGCAGCTCGCCGAGGTGTCGGACCTGGACGAGGTACGGGAACTGCTGCTGCGCGCCGCACCGATGGCGTACGGCCGCTGGGACGAGCCCCAGCGGGAGCACGCGGCGTCCGAGGGCGACCAGCTCAACCCCGTCCCGCGGGCGGGCTTCTGGCAGGGCGTCGACGAACTCACCCGCCGGGCACTGCTCGCCCGGCTGCTGGAGGTGGAGTGCCCGGTGCTCGTGGTGACCGGGGACCTCGACGCGGTCTCCGGGATGCGGGCGGGCGAGCTGGTCGCGGAGTCCTTCCCGAACGCCGTGCTGCGACCGCTGCACGGCGTGGGCCACTATCCGTGGGTGGACGAGCCGGAGATGCTGCGCCCCCTGGTGGAGGAGTTCCTGACGACACCGCACGCGTAACACTCGCCCGCTGCGCCCCCGTTTGTGAACGGCGTATGGCAGTCGTATGGCGCCGTACGCCGAACCATTGAGGCCTGCTGGCCACCCGTCCTACGGTCTTCGGAAGAAGTACGTCACGGCCGTGTGCCCGAGTGGTTGAGGGACTCGCCTGCAAAGCGAGTTACGCGGGTTCGATTCCCGCCACGGCCTCTAGGTGCCTTGAGCAGGCAAAACAACAGAGCGGCACCCCGGAAGGGGTGCCGCTCTGTTGTTCGTCCGTCTCAGTTAGCAGTTGAACCCCAAGCCCGCCGGGTAGATCCAGAGATACTTCCACGTTTTCGGGCGGGATTGTTACCGGAGCCCCGAAGGAGCCGAATTCTTCCAGGGCGGCTTCAAGGCCGCTTCCCCTCTCGGCGCGGGTCTCGTTCGTCGCCGTACGTGGCCTTCGATTCCGGTCACGGCCTCCAGCTCCATAGCCGCAATGAACGTATGAAGGAGCAGAACGGAGGGCCGGACCCGTCAGGGCCCGGCCCTCCGTCTCGCGGCCTGTGCGGACCGCAACCACGACCACCGGACCGCCCGCTGCGGCGACGTCGCAACGGGCGGGGCGGGCTACGGCCCACTCACGGCGGGATCGAGTCGGTCCTCGCGCCCTACTGCTCCCGCGGTGCGAGTTCCGCCATCTGCGCCCATCCGTTGCCCGGCACCTCGGTGTTGACGATCTGCGGCGTCTCGGCGACCACGTCCCGCATCCACGCCATCGCGGTCTGGAAGTGGTCGGAGTTCACATGCACCTCGCCGGCCTCGCTCGACTCGAATGCCTCGATCAGGACGAACTGGTCAGGGCTGTCAACGCTCCTTGACCATTCGAAGATGACATTGCCCGGCTCCTGCCGGGTGGCCCGAGTGAAGTCGTCGACGAGCCCGAGCCAGTCCTCGCTCCGGTCAGGACGGACGGTGAATTTAACGACGATGAAGATCACGGGGGTAGCCTCCGGCTTCCGGGATGGGCTTGTAGGTGTGCTGGTCATGCCATGCGTCCGAGGCTCGTCAGATGCCGCCCGGCCGGCCGCGGCGGCTGCGTTCCCGCGGTGCGGACACGGAGTCCACCCTGCACGACTCCGGCACCGGGCCACGAACCAGGCAGCCCGTTTTCCCGCCCTGCGGGAAAACTCCTCGAAAAACGTCCGCCATCCGGAGTCACACGCCGCTCGTAACGCAGCCGCTGCGCGCGGCACGGGGCGGAGGAATGGGGATTTCGCGGACAGGCCCGCGGGTCAGACCGGGACGGCTCTCACGCCTGCTGTCGTGGGGGCGCAGCCACCGCCGCCTGGGGGCGGATCGGGAGGCGGCTCACCGGTCGGCCCGTGGCGGCCCGTACGGCGGCCGCGACCGCCGCCGGGGAGGTGACCACCGGGACCGCGCTCGCCGGTTTGGCCCCGAAGGGCGCCACCACGTCCCGCTCCTCGACCAGCTTGACGATCCGGATGTCGGGGGCGTCCAACGCGGTCGGGAGGGCGTATCCGGTCAGGTCGGGGCGGCGGACCGCACCGCGCGCGGTGCGGAGGTTCTCGGTGAGAGCCGCACCGATGCCCTGCGTGACGCCCGCCTCGATACGGGCCGCCAGCTGACGCGGGTTGAGCACCCGCCCGACGTCCTGCGCCACCGCCATCTCCACGACCCGCACCGAGCCGAGCTCGATGTCGACGTCCACCACGGCACGTACGGCGGCGAAGGCGAGCCCCACGAACGCGTCGCCCTGGCCCGTCTCGTCCAGTGGCTCGGTCGGATGCGGCCGGCACTGCGCGGTGGCCCACAGCTCCTTGCCGTCCAAGGTCTCCGCGACCGTCGTGCTGAGCACCCCGTCGTACGAGGTGATCTTGCCGTCGGCGATGGAGAGCAGCTCGGTCGACATCCCGAACTTGTGCGCGAGTGGCTGGAGGAGCTGCGTACGGACCATCCTGGCCGCCCGCTCGACCGCGCCGCCCGACACCCAGGTGTGCCGGCCGTGGCAGGCCGGGCCGGCGGGCGGCTGGTCGGTGTCGACCGAGGCGATGTGCACCTCGTCGATGCCCAGCACCTCCTGGACGATCTGCCGGGCGAGCGTGGAGAAGCCCTGGCCGGTCTCGACGGCGGCGCAGATGACTGTCGCCTCCCCGCCGTTGACCCGGACCGTCGCTGTGGAGACCTCGTCCGCGCCCTCCGCACCGAGCATGTGCACCATGCCCAGCGCGTAGCCGACACCGCGCCGGACCGCGCCCGGCTCGCCCGCGCCCTCGGGGCCGCCCGGCAGCAGCCAGTCCTCCTCGGGTGCGTCCTTGGGGAGGGCGGGCAGCGGGGCGTCCCGTACGGCCTGGAGTACCTCGGCGACCGGCGCCGGGCAGGTCACCGTCTGGCCGGTGGGCAGCAGGTCGCCGGTCGCCATGGCATTGCGCAGCCGCAGCTCGACCGGGTCCATGCCCAGCTTGGCGGCGAGCTTGTCCATCTGGCCTTCGTACGCGGCGCACACCTGCATCGCGCCCTCGCCACGGACATGGCCGGAGGGCGGGTTGTTGGTGCGTACGGCCCAGCCCTCGACGAAGGCGTGCGGCACGACGTACGGGCCCGCGGCGAAGGCGACGGCCGCGGCCAGCGATTCGGAAGAGGCGTCCGCGTACGCGCCGGCGTCCAGCAGGATCTGCGCCTCGACCTTGACGAGGCGGCCCTCGGTGTCCGCGTGGTGGCGGTAGCGCAGCAGCGTGGGGTGGCGGTGCGGGTGGCCGAGGAAGGACTCCTCGCGGGTCGCGGCGAGCTTCACCGGGCAGCCGGTCTTCAGCGCGAGCAGGCCGAGCGGCAGCTGCATGCCCGGGTCCTCGCGGTCGCCCATCGCGCCCGGCACTCCGGTGACGACGATCTTCACGCGCTCCGGTTCGAGTCCGAAGCAGGCGGCGGCGAGGTCCCGGTCGGCGTGCGGGTCGGTGGAGGCGGTGTAGATCTCGACGCCACCGTCGGGGCGGGGCACGGCGAGGCCGGCCTCGGCGCCGATCGGTGCCGGGTCCTGGCGGCCGATCCGGTACAGGCCCTCGACCACCACTTCGCCGTTGACGTCCGGGTCGCCGTAGCTCAGCGGAATATGGCGGATCAGATTGCCGTCGGGGTGCAGGGGCTCGGCGGCGAACGCCTTTTCCGGGTCGGTGACCGGCTCCAGCACCTCGTACTCGACGGCGATGGCGGCGGCCGCCAGACGCGCCGTGTCGGGGTGGTCTGCGGCGATGGCAGCGATCGGCTCGCCGTGGTGCCGGACCAGGTCCTTGGCGAAGACGGGGCGGTCGGCGACCCGCCGGCCGTGGGAGGAGTCGCCCGGCACGTCCTCGTGGGTCACCACGGCCCGTACGCCGGGCATCTCGGCCGCCTGCGAGGTGTCGACCGAAACGATCCGCGCGTGCGGATGGGGTGAGCGGAGCACCGCGGCCCACAGCAGGCCCTCGGCCCACAGGTCGGCCGCGTACGGGAAGGTGCCGGAGGTCTTGGCGAGCGCGTCGGCGGGCGCGAGGGACACACCGAGGCCGTGCGCCTGGGGGTCGACGGACGTCGGGCCGCCGACGGCCGGGGTCGCGGTGGCCGCGTCGGGACCGGTCATCACGCTGCCTTTCCGCTACCGCTGGGTGTCTGGGGGGTACGGGTCCGGGTCCGGGTCGGTGGGGCGACGGCTGTGCCCAGCCGGCCGTCTGTGCCGCCGCGGGCTCTGTCCACGCTCACGCGCGCGTGGACGGTGCCGGCGCGACCGCTCGGACAGGAGCACGGACGACGGCCCGTACAGGACGTCGGACCCGTTCCGCCGCGCCGCGCCGTACGGACCGCAGCTGCGGGGTGGGAGCGACCGACGGCCGGCGTGGCGGCGTGGGACGGCCCGGAGGCCGGAGATCGGAGGGCGCCGGCTGCGGTCACGCGGATCGAGGTCACGCCGGTTGAGGTCACGCGGATCGAGGTCACGCGGGGCCTCCCGTTGTGGAGTCCCCGCCGTAGGGGCCCGCCTGATGGGGGATGCGCGCGGACTCCGTGGCCGGATCGGGCTGTGCGTCGGTCCGGCCCGATTCGGCGGCGGCGGATGCCTCGCCCGACTCGGCGCGCTCCTCCACGACGTCGGCCACCGCGTCGAGGACCCCGCGGTAGCCGGAGCAGCGGCACAGGTTGCCGCAGATCGCCTGCCGGGTCTCGAGCTCGGTCGGCGCGTGGTTGCCCTCGAGCAGATCGTGCACGGTCATGGCCAGCCCCGGCACGCAGAAACCGCACTGCACGGCGCCACTGGCCGCGAGCGCACGCTGCACGTCGGACGGCGCGCCGTCGACGGCCAGCCCCTCGACCGTACGGACCTCGGAGCCCGCGGCGGTGGCCGCCGGCACCAGGCAGGACGCCACGAGCCGCCCGTCGACCTGAACCGAGCACGCCCCGCACTCGCCCTGGGAGCAGCCGTCCTTGGCCCCGGCGAGGCCGAGGCGCTCGCGCAGGACGTAGAGCAGGGACTCGCCGATCCAGGCGTCGGTGACGGGGCGGTCGGCGCCGTTGACGGTCAGGACGTAGGAGGCGTGGGGATGTTCGCTGTGCGGATCGGCCGCTCCGGACTCCTGGGTGTCCGCCTCCCGCGAGTCGGACGGCTCCGCGCCGGACTCGCGCTCGTCGGCCCGCTCGCCCTGCCCGTCGGTCGTCTCTCCCCGGGCGGCTGTGTCCGGTGCCGCGTCGGCGGCACCCGTGGCGCCCTCCGTCGGGGCGGACTCGGCGTCCGCGGCGGGGTCGTCCGCCGGGACGTACGACCGGCCGATCGTGGCACCGCCGCCCGTCAGCCGGTGGATCGCGTCCTCGGCCGCCCGGCCCACTCGCGAGGCGGAGTCGTCCTGGGCCTGCCACCGCCCGTGGTCCTCGGCGGTGCGGGCTCCCGCGTCGGGTGCGGAGTACTCGCCTCCGGGCGTGAACTCCTGGCGGGCGCCGTGCAGTTCGGCCGACGCGGCGTCGGCCTGCCACTGGCCGTTCCCGTTGGTGGGCCCATCGGGACGGCCCGCATCCGTACGGAGGCGGGCGTCGTCGATGCCGGCCGGCCCGCGGTCCCGTGCCGACCGGGACGGCCCGAACTCACCGCCCTCATCCGGCATTTCGCCATTTGTCCCGGTATCCGCCCACGGGTCGCCGCCCGTGGCGAACCTGCCCGCGGCAGCCGAGTCATGAGTCCGGTCCCGGCCCGCGGACGACATCTCGTCCGCGCCCGGCCGCGCCGGGCCCGCGCCGGAGCCGCCCCGCGAAGCGTCCGCGGGACCCGGCCATGAGCCGCCCCCCACAGGGCTGTCGCCCATCCGGTACGCGCCCGACTCGTCGGAGGCGGACGGGCCGTCCGGGGCCGGCCAGTGGCCGGTCGCCGCGCCCGCCGCCCTCCAGTCGCCCTGCGCGCCGTCCTCGCCGCCGTGCCGTGCCGCGGACTCCGCCGCCGCGTCCGGGAGTTGCCCCTCGGTCGGATATCCCCATGCACCGGACCGACCTGCCGCGTCCTGCGCGCCGTGCCACTGGCCGCCCGTGCCGTCCTGCCACTGGTCGCTCCGGCCCGCGGCCGGGGAGCCGCCGGGGTACTGCGCGCCCGTACGGCCACGCTCGCCGAGCAGGTACTCCCCGGACTCGTCCGGGGAATCGTCGGCGGCCGGAGGAACGCTCCACTGGCCCGTGGCGCCCTGGGCACCCGGATCGGGCCAGCCGCCGTCGGCCGGGGCATGCCACTGGGCTCCCCCCGCTGCGGCAGGGTGCCCGCCGGCCTCGGCGAACGGCATCGTCCACTCGCCGGTCGCGCCGGGCTCGGTGGGAGCAGCGGAAGCCGCGGACCCTATCGGCGGCGGCACATAGCCCTGGCCGGGCGCGGCCAGCGGGTCCACGCCGGGCGGCGCGGCCGCACGGTCGAGAAGACCGTCCGGCAACTGCACGAATGCGGTCGCCTCGGCGTCGTAGTCACCGCCCGGCAGCGGCTGCCAGCCCTGCTGCGGCTGCTGCGGCCTGTGCGGACGATGCGGCTGCTGCGGCTCTTCGGAACTCATCCGAGCGCCCTCCCCAGTGCTCGGCGGGCCAGTGCCGCCACGGTACGCCGCAGATGCAGCACCCCGGGCGGCAGGGCAGGCGGTTCCGTGCCGTCCTGGGCGGGCGGCGGGTCCGGGATACAGGCGGCGGCGACGTACTCGCCGAACGCCGTGCACGCCTCCGGCGCGAGCGTCCGGTCGCCGTCCCAGTCGATCAGCCCGGCCACCCAGCGCTCGGCCTCCAGGGGCCGGAGCGGCATCGGTGCCACGGCGCCGACCGCGCAGCGCACCCCGCGCCGGGCGGGGTCGAGCACGAGGGCGACCGACGCGGTGGCCCGGCCCGGGCCCGTACGGCCGGTGGCCTTGAGGAAGGTCTGCGGGGCGTGCAGCAGCGGTACCCGTACATAGCCGACGATCTCGCTGGGGCGCAGCATCTCCCGGCCCGCGAGCAGATGACTGACCGGGATCTCCCGGCGTGCGCCCTCGGGACCGGCAATGATCAAAGTGGCTTCGAGGGCGGCGAGTACGGGCAGCGGGTCGCCGGTCGGCGCCGAGCTGACGATGTTGCCGCCGAGCGTGCCCGCGTTGCGGATCTGCGGCGGGCCCGCCGCGCGCGCGGCCGCGGCCAGTGCCGGGATCAGCGCCGCGAAGTCGGGTCTGCCCATCCGGGCGTGGGTGAGGCCCGCGCCGAGCAGGGCGTGCCCGTCCTGGTACTGCCAGCCGCGGATCTCGCTGATCCGGCCGAGGCCGACAAGCCCTGCGGGCCTCAGCAGACCGGAGTTGACGGCGGCCATGAGGTCGGTGCCCCCGGCAACGGGCACAGCGGCGGGCATGGCGGCCAGCGCCGCGACGGCCTCGTCGAGCGAGACCGGCAACGTCACCGTCTGCGCCGCATGCGGTGCGTGCGTGGTCAACCCAGCTGCCCCTTCCCGGTGTCCCGCCTGTTCGCCGTACGGTACGTGCTCACAGCAGGGACGTGGCAACTCTGGCACATCTTGGCAAGCCTCCGACGCGAGGGTCCGCGAAGGACGGTTCCGTCCCCGACCTGGGCGATGGTCCGTTTTGTTCCCCTGTCGCCCCTGAGCGCGCATTGCCACCCTTCGGGGAATCTTAGGTGAATTCCGTCCTTGCGGCATCAACGGTCCCAGGGCGGCACGGCAGAGGCATGCGGCTTCGGCCACGGCTCACACGATCGGGGGCGCTCCCTCGATCGGGCGTCCGAGGCCGACCCCCTCGGGTGCGGGCCGCCGCTGCCAGGGGCGGGGGCCGGTGGGCGGGCGGTAGGCGACGCCCAGGGCGTCAAGTCGCCGGTAGTGCACGCCCATTCGAGTTTCGAAGTCCGGGAAGTCCCGCTCGGCGGGGGCCGGCAGCCCGGACCAGACGACTTCGGCGAAGGCGGCGAGGCGCGGGAAGACCTGGTAGTCGACGCGCTGTTGGTCCTCCATCACCTCGGTCCAGACGTTGGCCTGGGCGCCCAGGACGTGCGCGGCCTCGCCGGGCGTCAACTGCGGAGGCACGGGTTCGAACCGGTAGACGTCCTCCAGCGTGCGGACGTATCCGATGGGCATCGGCTCGTCCTCGCCGGGGGCTTGCCGGTGGTCGAGGTAGATCTGCTGCTCGGGGCACATGACGACATCGTGACCGGCCCGCGCGGCGGCGATACCTCCCGCGTAGCCGCGCCAGGACGAAACGGCCGCGCCCTGCGTCAGGCCGTATGCCGCCGGGCGGCACCCGGCCGGGGCCCGGGGGCTGCCCTCCAGGATCTCGTCCCAGCCGATGAGGCGCCGCCCGCGGTCGGCGAGCCAGCGGTCGAAGTGCCGGATGAACCAGCCGTGCAGCTCCCGTTCGTCGTGGAGTCCCAGCTCCTTGATCCGGGCCTGCGCGGCGGGGGACGCCTTCCACTGGTCCGTGGGGCACTCGTCGCCGCCGATGTGCACGAAGGGCGATGGAAAGAGGGCGAGGATCTCTTCGAGCACGCCCTCGTAGAAGCGGAGGGTGTGGTCGGTGGGAGCGAGTACGTTCGGGTTGACGCCCCACGTCGTCCAGACACCGAGCGAGCCGTTCCCTCCGGAGGCCTCGTGCCCGCCGGAGCCCCCGGAGCCTGCGGCGGCCGAGGACGCGGCGGTGATGTCCGTGTTGCCCAACTCCGGGTACGCGGCGATGGCCGCCTGCGAGTGGCCGGGAAGGTCGATCTCCGGGACGACGGTGACATGCCGCTCGGCGGCGTACGCGACGATCTCGCGGATGTCGTCCCGGGTGTAGTAGCCGCCGTGCGGGCGCGGGTCCCACAGGGGGGACGAGCGATGCCCGTACTTGGTGCGCTCCCGCCAGGAGCCGACCTCGGTGAGCTCCGGGTGGCGCTCGATCTCGATACGCCAGCCCTGGTCGTCGGTGAGATGGAGGTGGAGGACGTTGAGCTTGTGGGCGGCGAGCAGGTCGAGATAGCGCAGGACACCGTCCTTGGGCATGAAGTGGCGGGCGACGTCGAGCATCAGGCCGCGCCAGCGGAAGCGGGGCGCGTCCTCGACGACGACGCACGGGACGGTCCACTCGTACCCGGGGTCCAGCGGCGCCCGCCGGAAGGCCTCGGGGCCCAGCAGCTGGCGGAAGGTCTGAACGCCCCAGGAGACCCCCCTGGCACTTCCACCGGCGATGTCGACGCGGTGGCTGTCGACGGCGATCCGGTATCCCTCCTCTCCGATGCCACGCGCGACCGAGGGATCGATGCGCAGCACGATGGTGCTGCGGCCGTCGCCGCCGGTGCGCAGGGGCAGGCCCGTCGCGCCGCCGACGGTGGAGCGAAGCCGGCGCGCGATGTGCTCCGTGCCGGGCCGGTCCTCAAGGAGGGTCGTGTCGTCGAGGACGCACACCCCCCGGCCGGGCGGCCCGTACGAGATGCGGCGCGGGGCGGGAATCAGTCCGGCGTCTGCCATGGGGGATCAGTCCTTCACCGCGCCGCCGAGTCCGGAGACCAGGCGGCGCTGTACGAGTACGAAGAAGACCAGCACGGGGAGAGTCATCACGGTCGACGCCGCCATGATCCCGCCCCAGTCGTTCTCGTCCGGTTTGAAGAAGACGAGCAGAGCCATCGGCAGGGTGGAATTCTCCGTGGCGCTGATGATGAAGGACTTCGCGAAGAGGAAGTCGTTCCAGGTCGAGATGAACGAGAAGACGCTCGTCGCCACCAGGCCCGGGAAGACCAGCGGGAAGAGGATCTGCCACAGGAAGCGGGCGCGGCTCGCCCCGTCGATGTACGCCGCCTCCTCCAGTGCCTCCGGTACCGCCTTCACAAAGCCCCGCAGCATCCAGATCGCGAAGGGCAGGGAGAAAGCGATATGCGGCAGGACCAGCGAGCCGAGCGTATTGAGCCCGACGCCCGGCACCGACTCGCCCAGGTCGCGCATCAGAAAGAAGAGCGGAATGGTCAGCGCCTCGATCGGCACCATCTGCGCGACGAGGAACATGATGAGAAGCGTGGTGCGGAACCTGAATCTGAAACGGGTCACGGCGGTCGCCGCGAGAAAGGCGATCAGCGCGGAGGCGATGACCACGACGCCCGCCACGGCGAGGCTGTTGAGGAAATACCGGCCGAAGTCCTGCTGCTGGAACACCCGTTGGAAGGCGTCGAGCGAGGGGTTGAGCGTCCATGGCCGGGGCTCGGTGGACTGCACCTCACCCGCCGGTTTGAAGGCGGACAGCACCATCCAGTAGAGCGGGAAGGCGACGGCGGCCGCGACCAGCAGCGCGGTGGCTTCGGCGGCCAGCCGCCAGGGCCGCCGGGGCCACCGGATATGCAGCAGGGTCACAGTTCCGCTCCCCGTCGCCGCAGGAGGCGCAGATACCCGAGCGTCACCGCGAGCAGGATCAGCAGCATGACCACGCCGATCGCCGACCCGAGGCTGTACTGCGAGGACGCGAAGGCCTTCTGGTAGGCGTAGACATTGAGGACGAGGTTCTGGCCGGCGATACCGCCACCGCCCGTCATCACATAGATCTGGGTGAAGACCTTGAAGTCCCAGATGATCGACTGGATGGTGACGACGACCAGAATCGGCCGGAGCACCGGCACCATCACACTGCGCCAGATCCGCCAGGCCGAGGCACCGTCGAGCGCGGCCGCCTCCAGCACCTCCGCGGGGATCGCCCTGATGCCCGCGTAGAGCGTCACCATGACGAACGGGAACGAGCACCACACCACTTCGAGCAGCACCAGCAGGAAGGCGCTGTAGCGGTCGTAGGTCCAGGAGTAGTCGGCGAACCCGCTCAGTCCGATGGCGGTGAGGACCTTGTCGACCGGGCCGAAGTCGGGGTCGAAGAGGAAGACCCAGACGGTGGAGCCGGTGATGGCGGGCGTGGCCCAGGCCCCCAGAGCGGCGAGCATCAGGGCCAGCCGGGGCACGGCCCGTATCCGGGTGAGCAGCACGGCGAGAGCGCATCCGACGGCGAGAGTGGACACCACACACGCGGCGGCGAAGAGCACCGTGGCCAGCAGCACCTGCCAGAACTGGCTGTCACCGAACAGCGTCGCGTAATTGCCCAGCCCCTGGAAGGTCGTGGGCTCACCACCGCTGACCTGTGCCTGGGTGTACTCCAGAAACGAGATCAGGCCCAGTTGGTAGATCGGGTAGACCAGCAGCCCGCCGAGGACGACCAGCGCGGGGGCGAGATAGAGCCAGGGGGTCCAGCCGCCGTGACGCCGGGCGCCGGCGCGGTTGCGGCGAGACCCGGCCCTGTCTGCTCCGCCTCTTCCGCCCGTTACGCCGGTCCTCTCCACGGGGACGGCCGTGGGCTCGCGCACCGCGCCGCCCGGTACCGTGTCGTTGTGCGCCATCGGTTCAGCCCGCTGAACGGAAGGCGTCATCCATCTTCTTCGCCGCGTCGTCCGCCGCTTCATCGACGCTCTTGTCGCCGCGGACGACCTCCTGGAACATCGTCGGCAGCACCAGCGAGCTGTCGATCGCCGCCCAGCCGGGCGACGCCGGGACGAACTTCGCACCCGCGTCGAGGGTCTTCACGAACGGCTCGACGAACGGCTCCTTCCTCGCGACCTCCTCCCGCACATCGGTGTAGGTCGGCAGGAAGCCCATGGCCTTGAAAAGCTCGCGCTGCGTCTCCTTACCGGCCAGCGACTTCATCAGATCCACGGCGAGCGTCCGGTGCGAACTGCTCTTGAGAACACCGATGTTGTTGCCGCCGGCGAAGGCCGGAGCGATCTCGCCCTTCTCCGTGCCGGGCAGCGGGACCACCGCATACTCGCCCTTGACCTTGCCGTCCTCGATGGCCTGGTGGCTGAAGTCGCCGCCGATGGCCATGCCGGCCCTGCCGGAGGCGAAGGCGGTGATGGTGTCGTTGCCGCCCATCTCGGCGCACTTGGCGGCCGGACAGTTGTCGTCGCCGAAGAGGGAGGCGTACGCCTCGATACCCCTCCGGGCCTCCGGCCGGTCGATGGCGGACGTGTACGAGCCGCCCTTCTCCGTGGCCAGTTCACCCCCGTTCGCCCAGATGAAGGGCATCGCGCCGTACGTGTACGCACCGCCGACGGCGAGCCCGTACAGCTCCGGCCGCTCCTTACGGATCTTCTTCGCGGTCCCGATCAGCTCGGCCTGGGTCCTGGGCACCTCGAGCCCGAGGTCGGTGAAGACATCCGTGCGGTAGTACAGCGCCCGTACGCCGACGAACAGCGGCGCTCCGTAGACCTTTCCGCCGACGGTCACGGACTGCTGGGCGGTGGGGTCGGTGTCCTCGGCGTCCTCCCAGGCGGCGAACTCCTTGCCGACGTCGGCGAGTCCGCCGTCACGCACATAGCCCGCGGTGTCCGTGTTCCCGTACTCGATCAGATCGGGCGCGCTCTTCGGATCGTTGAAGGCCGCCTTGATCTTCTGCGCCCGGGTGTCGACGGGGATGTAGTCGACCTCCACCCGTGCACCCTTGTGCCGCTTCTCGAAGGCGGCGACCGCTGAGTCGACGACCGCTTCTTTCGGCTTGTTGTCGACCTCCTGGAAGAGCCAGACACGCAGGGTGCCGCGTTTCTCGTCCCCCTGCGCGCCGTTGTCGGCGGTGGACGGCGCACAGGCAGAGGCGGTGAAACCGGCGAGGACGAGCGCCGCGGTCGGGGCGGCAATTCGGACGATGCGCTTCACGGAGGAACCCCCACGGATCAGCGTTGCAGTATACGCAACGAGCGTTTCGCACTGCACAACAAGCAGGAGGCTATGGAGCGTTCACCCCGCCGACAAGAGGTCTCTACCAGTTCGTGACCGACCGAAGCACCCCGTGCAACGCAGCACGGCCCCCGAGGCGCGCGTACGCACCTCGGGGGCCGTGGAAAACCGCAGGCCGGTCCTCATTCGGCGGGTCCGGCGGAGCTCCGCCGGACCGGCCCGAACGCGGAAAGGCTACTTGTCGCCCTTGCCGCTCTTGTCCTTGTCCTTGTCGCCACCGGCGCCCATGGACTCGTAGATCTCCTTGCACATCGGGCAGACCGGGTACTTCTTCGGGTCGCGACCCGGGACCCAGACCTTGCCGCACAGCGCGACGACGGGCGTGCCCTCGAGCGCGCTCGCCATGATCTTGTCCTTCTGAACGTAATGGGCGTAGCGCTCGTGGTCACCGTCGCCGTGCGACACCTTCGGCGTCGGTTCTACGAGGGTGCCGGTCCCTGCCCCGCGCTCGGGCTCAAGAGTGCTCATAGCTGCCAAGGGTACTCAAGCCCGTGGTGGTCAGTTGAGGCTCGGGTCGTCCGGGTATGTCGCCACCATCGCCAGTTCATTGCGCTGCCGCCGCAGCACGGCCCGCCACAGCTGCTCGGGATCCGGCGAGGAGACATCCCCGGGCTCGGACTCCACGACGTACCACGCGCCCTCGACCAGCTCGTCCTCCAGCTGACCCGGCCCCCAGCCCGCGTACCCCGCGAAGATCCGCAAGGACCCGACGGCGGCGGCCAGCAGCTCCGGCGGCGCCTCCAGGTCCACCAGGCCGATCGCCCCGTGCACCCGCCGCCACCCCAGCGGCCCCTCCCCCACGACCGTCCCCGCCTCGCCCGGCACCACCGCGACGCCGAGCGCCGAGTCGAGCGACACCGGACCGCCCTGGAACACCACCCCCGGCTCCCCCGCGAGCCCGGCCCACGACTCGAGGATGTCGCCGACCCCGACCGGTGTCGGCCGGTTCAGGACAACACCGAGCGAGCCCTCCTCGTCATGGTCGAGCAGCAGCACCACCGCACGGTCGAAATTCGGGTCGGCCAGCGCCGGTGTCGCGACTAGCAGCCGTCCTGTGAGGGAGGACACCTCGGTCATGACGACATGATCCCGCACGTTCGCCCTTTGCGGGGAGTCAACGGGGCTACGCGGCCGAAGCCGGTACGGGGCGTACGGCGGCAGCGGGGGCGCGCCACGGTGACGCTGCGGCGTGATCGGCGAACACAACGTGTTGTGACACGGCCGAGACGTGCCGGTTTGGGCCGTGGCCTTACGGGAGGGGGTCAGGAGCCCCGTACCATTTCACTCTGGCCCTGCCCGACTCCAGGAACGCGAGATCCATGACCGGCACAGACGATGTACTGCTTGTCCACGGCGGCGCACCGCTCGAGGGCGAGATCCGTGTCCGCGGCGCGAAGAACCTCGTGCCCAAGGCCATGGTCGCGGCGCTGCTCGGCAGCGAACCCAGCCGACTGCGCAACGTGCCCGATATCCGTGACGTACGTGTCGTACGCGGGCTGCTCCAGCTGCATGGCGTCACGGTCCGCCCCGGCGATGAGGCCGGCGAGCTGATTCTCGACCCGTCCCGCGTCGAGAGCGCCAATGTCGCCGACATCGACGCACACGCCGGCTCCTCACGCATCCCGATCCTCTTCTGCGGCCCGCTGCTGCACCGCCTCGGCCACGCCTTCATCCCGGGCCTGGGCGGATGCGACATCGGCGGCCGGCCGATCGACTTCCACTTCGAGGTGCTGCGGCAGTTCGGCGCGACGATCGAAAAGCGGGCGGACGGCCAGTACCTTGAGGCCCCGCACCGGCTGCGCGGCTGCAAGATCAGGCTGCCGTACCCGTCGGTCGGCTCGACCGAGCAGGTGCTGCTGACGGCCGTGCTGGCCGAGGGCGTCACCGAGCTGTCGAACGCGGCCGTGGAGCCGGAGATCGAAGACCTCATCTGCGTACTGCAGAAGATGGGCGCGATCATCTCCATGGACACCGACCGGACGATCCGGATCACCGGTGTCGACAAGCTGGGCGGCTACAACCACCGCGCCCTGCCGGACCGCCTGGAAGCGGCCTCCTGGGCGAGCGCGGCGCTCGCCACCGAGGGCAATATCTACGTGCACGGCGCGCAGCAGCGCTCGATGATGACCTTCCTCAACACTTTCCGCAGGGTGGGCGGCGCCTTCGAGATCGACGACGAGGGCATCCGCTTCTGGCACCCGGGCGGCCCGCTCGACGCGATCGCCCTGGAGACGGACGTCCACCCCGGTTTCCAGACCGACTGGCAGCAGCCGCTGGTCGTGGCGCTGACCCAGGCCTCGGGCCTGTCGATCGTGCACGAGACGGTGTACGAGTCGCGGCTCGGCTTCACCTCGGCGCTGAACCAGATGGGCGCGCACATCCAGCTCTACCGCGAATGCCTGGGCGGCTCCGCCTGCCGGTTCGGCCAGCGGAACTTCCTGCACTCGGCGGTCGTCTCGGGGCCGACCAAGCTCCAGGGCTCCGACCTGGTCATCCCGGACCTCCGGGGCGGCTTCTCGTATCTCATCGCGGCCCTGGCGGCTCAGGGCACGTCCCGGGTCCACGGCATCGACCTGATCAACCGCGGCTACGAGAACTTCATGAGCAAGCTGATGGAGCTGGGGGCGAAGGTGGAGCTCCCCAACGGCACCACACGCGCCTGAACCACCACGTCGCTGCTGCTGGGGGTCCGGGGGTCGCCCCCCGGACCGACACAGCATGAGCAAGCCGGCGGAGCCGGGAGTGGGAGCGAAGACGGAGCTCCCACCCGACGGCGCCACACGCGTCTGACGGCCTCATGAGTGCCCTCGCGCACGACGAAGGGCGGTCACCCTCCCGAGGGTGACCGCCCTTCGTGCTGTGCCCACGGCTGACGCCGCAGGCCGGGGCCTTACTTGCCCTTGGCGGCTTCCTTGAGCTTGGAGCCCGCGGAGACCTTCACGCTGTAGCCGGCCGGGATCTGGATCGGGTCGCCGGTCTGCGGGTTGCGCGCGGTGCGAGCGGCACGGTGGGTGCGCTCGAAGGTCAGGAAGCCGGGGATGGTGACCTTCTCGTCGCCCTTGGCGACAACCTCACCGATGGTCTCGGCGAGGGCGGCCAGGACGGCGTCGGCGTCCTTGCGGGTCACCTCGGCGCGCTCCGAAAGAGCGGCCACCAGCTCACTGCGGTTCATAGTTACTCCCGTATTCATCTTGCCAATAAGGCGTGAGATCGAAGCCGATGCTGCCAGGGCCCTCGGACAGTCCCCGGACCCGGGTCTGGTGCCAGACCCTCGCGCCCGAATACGCATCCTGCCCCCACCTGTGGCGGGAAAGCCAATCCGGCACCCTGGAGAGTCACACGAAAAGCGCCACTGCCTCGATGTGGTGACGCTCCGTCCGCCTCCCGGCAGCGCACCGCAGGGCTCGCTTCAGGGTTTGCGGCCTAATGTCTGCCCGTCACCCTATGGGGACCGTCCGGGCCCCGAGCCCCGCGACGCGCCGTGCTCAGTCGGCCGTGGCCCCTGTCACAGCGGGCCCGCGGGCTTGACACTGCGGGTAATGACCCGCGGCGTCGCGCCGCCCGGCGTCCAGCCCACCGTACCGCGCCCCCTACGGCCGGTGTCCCTGAGCGGCGTCGCGCACCGCTCCGGCGACCGCGCCCGCGACCTTGTCGTTGAAGACGCTGGGGATGATGTAGTTCGGGTTGAGCTCGTCCTCGGTGACGACATCGGCGAGGGCGGTGGCCGCGGCGAGCATCATGTCGGGGTTGACGGTGTGTGACTGTGCGTCGAGCAGACCGCGGAAGACACCGGGGAAAACCAGCACGTTGTTGATCTGGTTCGGGAAGTCGCTGCGGCCGGTGGCGACCACCGCGGCGGTCTGCCGGGCGACGGCCGGGTCCACCTCGGGGTCCGGGTTGGCGAGCGCGAAGACGACCGCGCCGTCGGCCATCGCGGCCACGTCCTCGGCGCCCAGGACATTGGGGGCGGAGACGCCGATGAAGACGTCCGATCCGGCCACGGCCTGCTTGAGGGTGCCCGTGATCCCCTCGGGGTTGGTGTTCTCCGCGATCCAGCACAGCGGCGAGTCGGGGTCGGCGTCGACCAGGTCCGCACGGGCCCTGTGCACGACGCCGTGGATGTCCGCGACCACCGCGTGCTTCACACCGGCGGCGATCAGCAGCTTGAGGATGGCCGTACCGGCCGCGCCCGCACCGGACATGACGACCCGCACATCACCGATCTGCTTCCCCACCACCCGCAGCGCGTTGGTGAGCGCGGCGAGGACGACGATGGCGGTGCCGTGCTGGTCGTCGTGGAAGACCGGGATGTCGAGGGCCTCGCGCAGCCGGGCCTCGATCTCGAAGCAGCGGGGGGCGGAGATGTCCTCGAGGTTGATGCCCGCGAAGCCGGGGGCGATGGCCTTGACGATCTCGACGATGGCGTCGGTGTCCTGGGTATCCAGGCAGAGCGGCCAGGCGTCGATGCCGGCGAAGCGCTTGAAGAGGGCCGCTTTGCCCTCCATGACGGGCAGCGCGGCCATGGGGCCGATGTTGCCCAGGCCGAGCACCGCGGAGCCGTCGGTGACGACGGCGACGCTGTTGCGCTTGATGGTCAGCCGCCGGGCGTCCTCCGGGTTCTCCGCGATCGCCATGCACACGCGGGCGACGCCCGGGGTATAGATCATGGAGAGGTCGTCACGGTTGCGGATGGGGTGCTTGGACGCCATCTCGATCTTGCCGCCGAGGTGCATCAGGAAGGTACGGTCGGAGACCTTGCCGAGCGTGACGCCCTCGATGCCCCGTACCTTCTCGACGATCTCGTCCGCGTGCGCCGACGACGTCGCCGCGATCGTGACGTCGATGCGCAGCTTCTCGTGGCCGGACGCGGTGACGTCGAGGCCGGTCACCGAGCCGCCGGAGGCTTCCACGGCGGTGGTGAGCTGGCTGACGGCAGTGCCGCTGGCGGGTACTTCCAGCCGGACGGTCATCGAGTAGGAGACGCTGGGCGCCGTTGCCATGGCGGACTTCCTCTGCTTTCCCTTATTTCGCCTGATGCGCGCCCTCGGGGTGGCCGGGATGCGCCGTCCGATCGTCGCACCTACCAGCCGGTACCGGGTAACCCGCACTGAGTTTCGGAAATAAAGTTTCCACCTGGCGAAAGCAGACAAACGGGCGCCTCTCCCGGGTGGGAGGAGGCGCCCATCGTGCCGCTTGAGGTGGCACCGGCCCGCCATGCTCGCCTCGCGGCAAGTGGTCGCTCGAAGCGACTGTGGTTGGGCCCGGGGGCTTGGATCGAGCCGGTGCCACACTCAGGCTAACAAAGAGTCCCGGGAAGTCATCCCTGCACCGGCAGTTGAGGTTCGACGGGGGCGGGACAGCCTTCCGCAAACCACTGCGGGTCAGTCCCTGAGCAGGTCCGGAATCCCGTCGGCGTCCGGCGCGTCCCGCTCGCCGGACAGCACCGTGAGCCGCTGCGTGGCCCGGGTCAGCGCCACGTACAGCACCCGCAGCCCGGCCGGTGACTCGTCCGCGATCTCGGCGGGTGAGACCACGACGGTCGCGTCGTACTCCAGCCCCTTCGCCTCCAGGCTGCCCAGCGCGACCACCCGGTCCCCGAGGCCCGCCAGCCAGTTCCGCGCCTGCTCGCGCCGCTTCATCGCCACGACGACGCCGACCGTGCCGTCCACCTCGTCCAACAGCCGCTGCGCTTCCTCCCGTACGGCCGTCCCGACGTCTCCCCGCGCGACGGCGAAACGGGGCGCGAGGCCGGTCGAGCGGACCGCCTTCGGGGACTCCATCCCCGGCATGGCCAGCGCGAGGACCTTGGTCGCGACCTCGGCGATCTCGGCCGGGTTGCGGTAGTTCACGGTCAGGTTGAACTGGCGGCGCGGGCGGGTGCCCAGTGCCTCGTCGCGGGCCTCGGCCGCCTCGTCCGGGTCGGACCAGGAGCTCTGCGCCGGGTCACCGACGACGGTCCAGGTCGCGTGCCGGCCGCGGCGCCCGACCAGCCGCCACTGCATGGGCGTGAGGTCCTGCGCCTCGTCGACGATGACATGGGCGTAGTCCGTACGCTCCTCGTCCAGGCGCTCGTTGCGGCTGCGCCGGGTGGCCATGCGGTCGGCCATGGTGGTGAGCTCGTCCAGGCCGGTGAGGTGTTCCAGCGGGTCGGCCTCCCGCTTGCGGGGACGGGCCCGGGCACCGAGCACCACCTGCAGCTCGTCCAGGAGCGCCACGTCGTGCACGGACAGCGGACCCCGGCCCTCGGCGTCCAGCCGTCTCAGCGAGCGGGCGAGCAGCCGAGCCTCGCGCGGCTGCAGCGCCCGGCGCGACCAGCGGCCGAGCCGGCGCTCGTCGGCCATCGCGGCGAGCACCTGGCGGGGGGTGAGCTCGGGCCACCAGGCGTCGAGGAAGTCGATGAAGTGCGGCTCGTCGGCGATGTCCTCGTCGAACGCCTCACGGGCCTCGGCTGCCAGCTCCGGGTCGGTGTAGCGCTTACGGGCGCCGGACTTGGCCCACAGCGCGTCGAGGATGAGCCGACGGGCGCGCGGGCGCAGCAGGTTGACGGGCGCGGTGCCGCCCAGCGCGGTCCGGCGGATGTCGCGCAGCTCCTGCTCCTCGAGTTCGACCCGGGCCCCGAAGGCGACGACGCGCAGCCGGGTGGGGGCGCTGCGGCTTCCGCCGCGGGCCCCCTCGGCCGGGGCGCCGGTGTCGGAGCCGTCGTCGAACGACAGTTGACCGCCGTTCGATGCGGCCCGCGCTCCGGTACCCGTGGCGCCGGCGCCACGGGCCGCGGCGCCGGCGACGGACGGGCCCTCCAGAGCGCCCCGGGCCGCCCTGCGCAGCACGTTCACCATCCGGGAGGAGCCCTTGATGCGGGCGACGGCAGGCTCGTCGTAGGCGTCCGCCTCGGCTCCGTCGACCAGGGAGCCGACCGCGCGGATCGCGACCTGCCCCTCTTCCCCCAGGGACGGCAGTACGCCCTCGGTGTACGCGACCAGCAGCGGGGTCGGGCTGACGACGAGGATGCCCCCGGCGTAGCGGCGGCGGTCCTGGTAGAGGAGATAGGCGGCGCGGTGCAGCGCGACCGCGGTCTTGCCGGTGCCGGGGCCGCCGCCGACCTCGGTGACCGAGGCGGCGGGGGCGCGGATGACGAGGTCCTGCTCGGCCTGGATGGAGGAGACGATGTCCCGCATGGCGTGGCTGCGGGCCCGGCCGAGCGCGGCCATCAGCGCGCCGTCCCCGACGACGGGCAGCTCCTCCCCGCCCAGCGACGCCGTGAGCTCCGGGCGCAGCAGGTCGTCCTCCACGCCGAGGACCTTGCGGCCCTTGCTGCGGATGACGCGGCGGCGGACGACGCGGCCGGGGTCCACCGGCGTGGCCCGGTAGAAGGGCGCGGCCGCCGGCGCCCGCCAGTCGATGACCAGCGGGGAGTAGTCGGCGTCCAGGATGCCCAGCCGCCCGATGTGCAGGGTCTCGGCGATGTCCGCCCGCTCCCCCTGTACGGCGTTCTCCGCGGGCCGGACGGAGGTGTACGCGCCGTCCGGGCCCCGCTCACCGTCGCCGCCGAGGAGCAGGTCGATCCGGCCGAAGAGGAAGTCCTCGAACTCGCTGTTGAGGCGGTTGAGGTGCGCTCCGGCGCGGAAGACCTGGGCGTCCCGCTCGGCGAGGGCGCCCGGCGTGCCGACCTGGCCGCGGCGAGCGGCGTCGTCCATCAGAAATTCGGCCTCGTGGATCTTCTCCTCGAGGCGCCGGTACACCTGGTCCAGGTGATCCTGTTCGACACCGATCTCCCGGTCCCGTACCGAATCGACTGCGGCATGTTGCGCGGCCACCCGGGGCCCCCTTCTGACGTGCTGGGCAGCCGTCAACCGTACGCGAAGGGGACGGGCCGCGCACGTCCGAGTCTCCCGGCGGGCCTCCGGGAGACTCGGAGGGGGTGAGCGCTACGCGTCGACCGACACCAGGCGCTTACCCTCGAAGGTGCGGACCTCGAAGTGATCGATTTCGTTGGGCTTCATGGCCGCGCCGCCATGGACGTACAGCGGGCGCTTGGCGATCTCCCGGGTGCTGTCCGGGATGCCGTAGCCCCACTTCGGCACGGCCCACGAGGTGATGACCTCCTCCTCACCGGTCTTGGAGACCGCGATGAGGTTGCACTTGAGCGGGCCCTTGACGTTCTTGAGCTCCAGCACCGTGTGGGTGCCCCAGTCCTTCTTCTCCGTACCGACCGTGGCAGCGACCTTGCTGGCCTGGTCGGTCGCCCGGACCTTGTCCTCCATATGGTTGAAGAACGCGTCCTCGGCCGGGCTGGTGGAGTTGGGGTGCGGCAGTGCGGTGTCGGAGGTGGTGTCGTCCGCGGTCACCACCGTGGCGACCACCGGCCCGCCGATGATCAGGGCCGCGGCGGCCGCGACCAGGTAGAGGCCGCGCCGCTGGCGCCGGCGGCGCTTGACCGCCACCTCGTCGATCAGACGGTCCAGCATCTGCGGGCTCGGGCCCACGTGGAGCGCGGCGGGGTTCGGGACCGCCGTCGGCGTCTCGGCGAGGTTGGCGAGCAGCGGTTCGAGGCCCATGAACTCGTCGAGCTGCTCGGCGCAGGCGTCACAGCCCGCGAGATGATCTTCGAAGCGCGCCGCGTCCGCCGCGTCGAGCACGCCGAGCGCGTAGGCACCGACGGCCTCGTGCGCTGATTGGCGCTCATGCGCTGTCATGCCGTCACTCCTCGTTCCTCGAGCGCGAGCTTCATGGAGCGCAGCGCGTAGAACACCCTGGATCTCACGGTCCCGCTGGGTATGCCGAGCTTTTCAGCCGCCTCATTGACCGTACGTCCTTTGAAGTAGGTCTCGACGAGCGCTTCCCGGTGGGCGTCGCTCAGATCGCTCAGGGCGTCGGAGAGCGTCATGAGCGACAGCGCCTTGTCGATCTCATCCTCCGCGGGCATCAGTTCCAGGGGTGAGGGGTCGACCTCCTGTGGTCGGGCCTGACGGCTGCGGTGGCCGTCGATGACGATGCGGCGGGCGACGGTCACGAGCCAGGGGCGTACCGAGCCGGTGGCCCGGCCCAGTTGGGCCGCGTTGCGCCAGGCGCGCACCAGCGTTTCCTGGACCACGTCCTCCGCCCGGTGGCGGTCACCCGCGACGAGCCGGAGTACGTAGGCGAGCAGCGGGCCCGCGTGTTCGCGATAGAGAGCCCGCATGAGCTCCTCGTCCGGCACCTCGGTGCCGGATCGCGGCTTTTCAGCCCTGTGCCGGGTTCTTGAAGGACGATGTTCGACCACGGCCGCATCCTTGCGCACCCGAACCTCCTGGTCGAGTCCCAGCTTTGGACGAACGCTGGGTTCGGTCATTGGACGAATGAGCGGGTTGGGGCGGGGGTCCGCAGCCCTCGTCTGCTGCGGACCCCCTCCCGTCCTCGGGCCCACTGGCGTGGGGGAACGGATCAGTAGCCCGAGGAGCTTTCGGAGTCGCCCCCGCTGTCCTTGGCGCTGCCGCCCCTGTCATCGCACGCCGTCGCGGTGAACGCGAGTGCGGTGACGGCGGATGCGGCGAGCTGTCGGAGGAGGTTGGACGGGCGCATGGCTGTATCCCCCCAAGGAGATCGGTGATGCGGACTCTGTGTCGCGATGCGGACCCTCGGTGCCGCTTCCCCCATGAGTACGGGCGGCGCGGGCGCAGCACTCAGAGCAATTGTTGTGAGGCAGGTCACATGTTTGGGAGGCCTGTCATGGCGGGCGGAATGCGGGAGTTGGGGCCCGTACGAAAGACCGCGGATCTTCCCGAATCCGGGAAGATCCGAAATGCCCTACTCGTCGCCGTACTTCGTGTCCGCCGCCGGATCCAGCGCCAACCGGTAGCCGCGCTTGACCACCGTCTGGATGAGTTTCGGCGCGCCCAGGGCCGTACGGAGCCGGGCCATCGCCGTCTCCACCGCGTGCTCGTCGCGCCCCGCGCCCGGCAGCACCCTCAGCAGGTCCGCGCGGGACACCACCCAGCCCGGCCGCCGCGCCAGGGCCCGCAGCAGGGCCATGCCGGCGGGCGGCACGGACCGCAACTCGCCGTCCACCAGCACCGCGTGCCCGCGGATCTCGACGCTCCGCCCCGCGACCGGCAGGGGCCGTACGCGGCCGGGTAGCTCGACGCACAGCAGCTGGACCAGCGGCCCCAGACGGAAACGCTCGGGCTGCGCGGTGGCGATGTCGTGCGCCTCCAGCGGCAGCGCGGTCACCGGGCCGACGCACACGGGCAGTACGTCGTGCCGCAGGGCGTCCAGCAGCTCGCCGAGCATGCCGCGCTCCCGGGCCCGCTCCAGCAGAGAGGCCGCGGCGGGCGCGCTGGTGAAGGTCACCGCGTCGAGCGAGCGAGCCACCGTGGCGTCCAGCAGCCGGTCCACGGGGCCGATGTCCTCCGGCGGCATCCAGCGGTAGACGGGCACCCCGACGACCTCGCCGCCCCCGGCCCGCAGCGCCTCGACGAAGCCGGGCAGCGGTTCACCGTGCAGTTGGATGGCGATCCGGCGTCCTTCGACGCCCTCCTCCAGGAGCCGGTCGAGAACCTCGGCCATGGACTCGGAGGCGGGCGACCACTCCTCCTTCAGCCCGGCGGCCCGGATGGCGCCGCGCACCTTGGGCCCGCGGGCCAGCAGCTCCACCCCGCGCAGCCGCTCCAGCAGCGCCTCGCCGAACCCCCAGCCGTCGGCCGCCTCGACCCAGCCGCGGAATCCGATGGCGGTGGTGGCGATCACGACGTCCGGTGCGTGGTCGATCAAGTGCTTGGTCGCGGTGAGGAGTTCGGTGTCGTCGGACAGCGGGACGATGCGCAGGGCGGGCGCGTGCAGTACGGACGCGCCGCGCCGTTTCAGCAGGGCTCCGAGCTCATCGGCCCGGCGGGCGGCGGTGATGCCGACCGTGAAGCCGGCGAGGGGCGGTGGCCCGTCGGACGCACGGCGGGCCGGCGCCGGGTCCGAGGCCGGGGACGTCGTAGAGCCTGCTCCGTGCCCGTCGCCCGCCGGGGATGCGGATGGGGACGCTGACGGGGGCGGGGGCGGCGTGCTTCCGTCGCCCGGCGGCTGCTCCGCGTTCCGACTTTGCATACGTGCCTCGCTCCACTGACGTGTTCCATCGACCATAGGTCGCGGGGACCGCAGCGGCGCCGCCTATCGCGACTGCCGGACAACGATCCCCTGGCCGGGCGTCCCGGCCCGGGCCTTCAGTCCGCACCGGGCGTCCCTGCCCGGGCTTCGTTCCGCCGGCCGGACAGTGGTCCCACCGTCCGGCCGTATCAGCATCCTGCCAACGCCGGGTGACGCTCCCGGTTCGCCAGGGTTTCCCCGGTGTTACGCCGTACCCGGCGCGGACGCCCACTGTGCGGCCGGAGCATGGCCGCGCAGTGGGCGTCCAGTGCCCCGGAGTCGGCCACCCACAGCCGTACCGTCCGCGCGGCCTGCGGGATGGTGATGAACACTTCGTGTTCG
>NZ_JBEXKU010000090.1:0-25977 GCF_040609575.1 Streptomyces sp. NPDC004647
GCCGGTCCTCCGCACGCCCCTGCCCATACGTCGCCAACAACGCCTGCGCCTCGATCGGATCACCCAGCGTCGTACCCGTACCATGCGCCTCGACCGCATCCACATCCACCGGAGTCAACTGCGCATTCGCCAAGGCCTGCTGAATCACCCGCTGCTGTGCCGGGCCGTTCGGCGCGGACAGACCATTGCTCGCGCCATCCTGGTTCACCGCGGAGCCCCGTACGACGGCCAGGACCGGATGACCGTTGCGGTGCGCGTCCGACAGCCGCTCCACCAGCAGCACACCCACGCCCTCGGCCCAGCCCGTGCCGTCCGCACCCGCCGCGAAGGACTTGCAGCGGCCGTCCGGGGCGAGTCCGCGGTCCTGGCTGAAGCCGACGAAGGAGTCGGGGGTGGTCATGACGGTGACGCCGCCGGCCAGGGCGAGCGAGCACTCGCCCGACCGCAGCGACTGGATCGCCAAATGCAGCGCGACCAGTGACGACGAGCAGGCCGTGTCCACCGTCACCGCGGGGCCTTCGAGGCCGAGGGTGTACGAGATGCGGCCGGAGACGACACTGGCCAGGCGGCCGTAGCCGTTGGCGGCGTAATCGTGGTAGGCGACTCCGGCGAAGACACCGGTCCTGGAACCCTTGAGTGAGGTGGGGGCAAGGCCACCCAGCTCCAGCGCCTCCCATGCGGTCTCCAGGAGCAGCCGCTGCTGCGGGTCGGTCTCCCTTGCCTCCCGCGGGCTCATCTTGAAGAAGTCGGCGTCGAACTCCCCCGCGTCATGGAGGAATCCGCCCTCCCGGCTGTACGTCTTGCCCGGGGTGGCCGGGGCGGGGTCGTAGAGGTTCGCCAGGTCCCAGCCGCGGTTGTCGGGGAAGCCGGTGATGGCATCGCCACCGGCGGCCACCAGGTCCCAGAGCTTCTCCGGTGTGTCGACGCCACCCGGGTAACGGCAGGCCATGGCCACGATCGCGATCGGCTCGCGATCCTTGGCCTCGATCTCGCGCAGTCGCCGCCGGGTCTGTTGCAGATCGGTGGTGGCACGTTTGAGGTAGTCGCGGAGCTTGTCGTCGTTCCTCATCGTCCATCAGCCAATCTCGAGGTTGTCCAGGGCCTGGAACAGCTCGTCGTCCGTCGCGGACTCGTAGTCGTCGGGTGTGTCGTCGGCCAGGGCAGTGCCCCGGCTGTCGCGCCACCTGCGGAGCACGGCCTCCATGCGGGCGGCGATCCGGGCCCCGGCCGCACCGTCCGTCGCGTCCAGGAGGAGGGCGGCCTCCACGCGTTCGAGTTCGGCGAACGCCCACTGGGCCGGGTCGTCGCCCGTCGGGTCGATTCCGGCGAGCAGGAGTTCGGTGACGGCCCGGCTTGCCGGGTAGTCGAAGACGAGGGTGGCCGGCAGGCCGAGGCCGGTGGCCGCGGCCAGCCGCTTGCGCAGTTCGACGGCGAGGACGGAGTCGAAGCCGAGCTCCTGGAAGGCACGGTCCGGCTCGACCTCGTCCACGGATTCGAAGCCGAGGACTACGGCGACGTGGTGGCGTACGAAGTCCAGCGCGGCGCGCTCCCGCTCGGCTCCGGTGAGGGCCGCGATGGCCTGCCAGCGGGCGGTGTCGGCGTCCTCGGCCGGATCGGCGTCCCGCGCCTGCCCGTGGACGGGGACCGGGACCGTGCCGGGGGTGGCGGTGAGCCAGTACGGCTTGCGCTGGAAGGCGTACGTCGGGAGGGCCACGCGGCGGGCGTCGCGGCGAGCGAAGAACGCGGGCCAGTCCACGTCGACTCCGCGGACGTGGAGCTGCGTGAGCGCGGTGACGACGGTGCTCTCCTCGTCGCGTTCCCGACGCACGGCGGGGACGAACCCCGGCTCCCTGCCGTCCTGCCGGGTGGTGACGCTGTCGGGACCGGTCCCACTGAGGACGGCGTCGGGGCCCAGTTCGAGGTAGGTGTCGACGTGCAGGGCGTCCAGGGCCCGTACGGCGTCGGCGAAGCGGACGGCCTCACGGACGTGGCGCACCCAGTAGCGGGGGGTTGCGAGCTCATCCGTGATCGGCGCGCCGGTGAGCGTGGAGACGAAGGGAATCCGCGGCGGCTCGTACGACAACCCGGAGGCGATCTCCTCGAACTCGGCGAGCATCGGCTCCATCAGCGGCGAGTGGAACGCGTGCGAGACCTTCAGCCGGGTCGTCTTCCGGCCCTCTCCCTCGAAGTGCGACTTGATCGCCAGGACTTCGGCTTCGGATCCGGACACCACGACGGAGTCGGGGCCGTTGACCGCTGCGATGCTCACCGCGCCGGACAGAAGCGGCAGCACCTCCTCCTCAGATGCCTGTACGGCCACCATCGCGCCGCCCGTGGGCAGACCGTCCATGAGCCGGCCGCGCGCCGTGACGAGCTTCGCCGCGTCCGCGAGGGACAGCACATCCGCTATCCGGGCCGCGGCGATCTCGCCGATCGAGTGGCCGGCCACGAAGTCGGGACGTACGCCCCAGGACTCCACCAACCGGAACAGGGCCACCTCGAAGGCGAACAGCGCGGGCTGGGCGTACACGGTGCGGTTCAGCAGCTCCGCGTCCTCGCCCCACACCACGTCCTGCAGCGGTCGGTCGAGGTGCTGGTCGAGTTCCGCGAGCGCGGTGTCGAAGGCGCGCGCGAAGACGGGGAACGCCCGGTGCAGCTCGCGGCCCATCCCGAGGCGCTGGGTCCCCTGCCCGGTGAAGAGGAAGGCGGTCGGGGCGCCGGAGCGGGCCCGTTCGCGTACGGCACCGGGCGGCAGCTCGCCCTCGGCGAGCGCCTCCAGGGCGCGTATCGCCTGCTCGGCGTCGAGGGCGGTGAACGCGGCGCGGCGCTCCAGGGGTGCTCTGGTGGTGGCGAGCGAGTACGCCACGTCGACGGGCTGCTCGCGCGGCTCCTGCGGGTCCTGCGGCTGCCGCAGGTCCTGCCGCAGCCGGTCGGCGAGCCTGCGGACCTGGGCGCGCAGGGCCCCCGCCGTACGGGCGGAGAGCAGCCAGGGCAGCGGCGCGGCCTCGGCGGTCGCCCGGGGCTCCGGCTCGGCAGCCGGAGCCTGTTCGAGTACGACGTGCGCGTTGGTGCCACTGATCCCGAAGGACGAAACGCCGGCCCGCCGCGGCCGACCGGTCTCCGGCCAGGCACGGGACTCGGACAGCAGCTCGACCGCACCAGCTCCCCACTCGACCTTGCTGGACCGCTCGTCCGCGTGGAGCGACTTGGGGAGGACGCCATGGCGCATGGCCTCGACCATCTTGATGATGCCCGCGACACCGGCGGCGGCCTGGGCGTGACCGAGGTTGGACTTGATCGACCCCAGCCACAGCGGCTCGTCCGACGCCCGGTCCTGCCCGTACGTCGCGAGCAGCGCCTGGGCCTCGATCGGGTCTCCGAGCGTCGTGCCGGTGCCGTGGGCCTCGACCGCATCCACGTCGGCCGGGCCCAACCGCGCGTTGGCCAAGGCCTGTTGGATCACCCGCTGCTGCGAGGGGCCGTTGGGCGCCGACAGGCCATTGCTCGCGCCGTCCTGGTTCACGGCCGACCCGCGGACGGTCGCGAGGACCGGATGACCGTTGCGGCGCGCGTCCGACAGACGCTCCACCAGCAGGAGTCCGACGCCTTCGGAGAATCCGGTGCCATCGGCGGACTCGGCGAAGGAACGGCAGCGGCCGTCCCGCGACAGACCCTGCTGAAGGCCGAACTCGACCAGGACCTCGGGGGTGGCCATCACGGTAACTCCGCCGGCCAGTGCGAGGCTGCACTCGCCCGAGCGCAGCGACTGGATCGCCCAGTGCAGCGCCACCAGCGACGACGAGCAGGCCGTGTCCACCGTGACCGCGGGCCCCTCGAAGCCGTAGGTGTAGGAGAGGCGGCCCGATGCGATGGAGCCGGTCGCGCTGCTGTTGGCGTAGTCGTGGTACATCGCGCCGGTGAAGACACCGGTCTGGCTGCCCTTGAGCGTGCCGGGGTCGATGCCGGCGCGTTCCAGCAGCTCCCAGGAGGTCTCCAACAGCAGCCGCTGCTGCGGGTCCATGCCCAGCGCCTCATTCGGGCTGATGCCGAAGAAGTGGGCGTCGAACTCGGCCGCGTCGTGGAGGAATCCGCCGGAGGTGGTGTACGTCTTGCCGGGCGTGCCCGGCTCCGGGTCGTAGATCTGCTCGATGTCCCAGCCTCGGTCGGTGGGGAACTCCGAGACCGTCTCCCGCCCCTCGGTCAGCAGCCGCCACAGGTCTTCGGGGCTGTTGACGCCCCCGGGGAAGCGACAGGCCATCGCCACGATCGCGATGGGCTCGTCGTCGGCCCGCGCGGCGCCCGGGGTGTGTGCTGCGGTGCCATTGGCGCCCCCGAGCGCCTGCTCCTTCAGAAGGGCCGCGACGGCGCGCGCGGAGGGGTGGTCGAAGATCAGGGTGGCGGGCAGCCGCAGCCCGGTCTCGGCGCTCAGCCGGTTGCGGATCTCGACTGCGGTCAGCGAGTCGAAGCCGAGCTCCTTGAAGGCGCGGTCGGGCGCCACGGCGTCCGGTGAGGCGTGGCCGAGCGTTTCGGCCGCCTGGGTGCGTACGAGATCCAGCAGGAAGCGCTCCTGGTCGGCGGCCGGCAGCCGTACCAGCCGGTCCTGGAGGGTGCCGCCCGCGGCGGGCCCGCCGGCGCGGACGGTCTGCCGGGCCGGGACCCGCACCAGGCCGCGCAGGACCGGCTGGGCCTGGCCTGCCACGGCCTGAGCGCGCAGGGCGGGCAGGTTGAGCCGTACGAGCAGCTGCAGCGGGGCGGGGTCGCGCAGGGCGGCGTCGAACAGGCCCAGGCCCTCCTCCGTCGACATGGCGGGGAAGCCCTGGCGGGCGAGGCGCTCGACGTCGGCCTCGCCGAGCTGTCCGGTCATGCCGGTGCCCGCCGCCCACAGGCCCCAGGCCATAGAGGTCGCGGGGAGCCCGGCGGTCCGGCGGTGGTGGGCGAGCGCGTCCAGGAAGACGTTGGCGGTCGCGTAGTTCGCCTGGCCGCCCGCGCCCAGGGTGCCGGCGGCGGAGGAGTACAGGACGAACAGCGCGAGGTCGTGCTCCGCGGTGAGCTCGTGCAGGTGCCAGGCGGCATCCGCCTTGGGGGCCAGGACCGCGTCGATCCGCTCGGCGGTGAGGGACGCGACGACGCCGTCGTCGAGGATGCCGGCGGAGTGCACCACACCGGTCAGCGGGTGCTCGTCGGGCACTCCGGCCAGCAGCTCGGCGAGTGCGCCGCGGTCGGCGACGTCGCAGGCCGCGACGGTCACCTGGGCGCCGAGCTCTTCGAGTTCGGCGCACAGTTCGGCAACGCCGGGCGCGCGCTCGCCGCGGCGGCTGGTCAGCAACAGGTGCCGGACGCCGTGCTCGGCCACCAGGTGCCGCGCGGTGATCGCGCCGAGGCCGCCGGTGCCTCCGGTGACCAGGACGGTGCCTTCGGGGTCGAGGCGCGGCAGGTCGTCGGTGTCTGCGGGGGGATCGTCGTCCGCGCGGCGGTCCGTGTCCGCCGATGCACGGGCCAGGCGGGGCAGCAACGCCTTGCCGCCGCGCAGGGCAAGTTCGCTCTCGCCGCAGTCGAGCGCGCCGCCCAGCGCGCTCAGGGATTCCTCGCTGCCGTCGAGGTCGATGAGTCCGAACTGGCCGGGGTTCTCCGCCTGTGCGGCTCGCACCAGGCCCGAGACCGGGGCGAGCGCAAGATCGATGCCCTGGCCGTCCGGTGTCCCGTACGGCTGCCCCGTGCTATCCGGGTCCTGCGCGGGGACGGCGTTCCGGGTCACGAACACGAGACGGCAGTCGGCCAGGCGCTCGGACTGCAGCCAGGTCCGCAGCAGCTCCAGGGCCCGGTGCGCCGCCGTGCGTACGCCCAGCGGCACGTCGCCGGCCGGTGCGTCGACAGCGAGGGGTGCCAGTACGAGTTCCGGCAGGTCCCCGCCGAGGAGTTCCTCGATGTCCGCCACGCGCGGCAGGGACAGGCCGGGGAGCCCGTCGCCCAGGACCACGCGGCCCGCGGAGTCCGGGGGGCTGTCGGGGAGCTGAGCGGCCACCCACTGCAGGTGGTACGGCCGCTCGTCCTTCGCGCCTGTCGCTGCTTCGAGCTGCTGCGGCGAGACGGCCCGGGCGACCAGTGAGCCGACGCTCAGTACGGGGGCGCCGGTTTCGTCGGCGGCCTGGATGGTGGTGCTGTCCTGGCCCGCGGGGGCGAGGCGGACCCGCAGCGCCGTTGCGCCGCGGGCATGCAGGACGACGTCGTTCCAGGCGAACGGCAGTACCGTGTCGCGGCCTTCGTCGTCGGCAGCCAGTTCGGGGTGGAGTGCGGCGTCCAGCAGCGCGGGGTGGATACCGAAGCGGACGGCATCGGCGTGCGCCCTGGCGTCCAGGGAAACCTCGGCGAACAGTTCGTCACCGCGCCGCCAGGCCGCCGTGAGGCCTTGGAAGACCGGGCCGTACGCGTATCCGCGGCCCAGCAGCCGCTCGTACGCGCCGTCCAGACCGATCGGTTCGGCGCCCTGCGGGGGCCACTGCGCGAAAGTGAAGGCGGGTGCCGCAGCGCCGTCGGTGAGGGTTCCCGTGGCGTGGCAGGTCCAGGCGGCTCCCTCGACCGGGCCGCGGGAGTGGACCGAGACAGGCCGCGCGCCTCTGGCATCGGCCTCGCCGACGCGTACCTGGAGGTCGATGCCGCCGGTCCCCGGCAGGACGAGGGGTGCGTGGAGGGTGAGGTCTTCCAGTACATCGCAGCCTGCCTGGTCCCCGGCGCGGATCGCCAGTTCGACGAAGGCGGTGCCGGGCAGCAGCACCGCACCGAGCGCCTCGTGGTCGGCGAGCCAGGGGTGGGTCTGCTGCGAGATGCGGCTGGTGAAGAGGTGGCCGCCGAGCTCGGCGGCCTCGACCGTGGCCCCCAGCAGGGGGTGGTCGAGCGGAAGTTGGCCGGCCCCCTGGATCTCCGTGCCGGGGGTGGGGACGTTCAGCCAGTAGGGGGTGCGGCGGAAGGCATACGTCGGCAGGTCAACGGTGCGGCCGGAGACGAAGAACGGCGACCAGTCGACGGACACCCCGCGCACGTGCGCCTCGGCCAGCGACGCGGCGAACTCGGCGAGGCCGCCCTTGTCGCGGCGGAGCGAGCCGATGAGGGCGCCCGGCTTGCCGGTGGCCTCGATGGACTCGCTCACACCGATCTTGAGGATGGGGTGCGGGCTGGATTCGACGAAGAGGGAGTGGCCGTCGGCGAGGAGGGCGCGGGTGGCGTCCTCGAAACGCACGGTCTGCCGGAGGTTGGTGTACCAGTACTCGGCGTCGAGCGCGGCTGTGTCGAGCACCGAGCCGGTCACGGTCGAGTAGAAGGCAACGGTGCTGGTGCGCGGGGCGACCGGCACGAGGATGTCGATGAGTTCGTCGCGGATGGCTTCGACGTAGTGCGAGTGGGAGGCGTAGTCCACCGGGATCTTCTTGGCGCGTACGCCCTCCGCGGTGAGTCGTTCGTAGAACTCCTCCAGCGCAGCGGTCTCGCCGCACACCACGGCGGTGCCGGGGCCGTTGACGGCCGCCAGCTGCATCCTGCCTTCCCAGGGCCGCAGCCGCTCCTCCAGCTGCGCCGCGGGGAGCGGTACGGACATCATGCCGCCCTTGCCCGCCAGCCCCCGCCCGATCAGCCGACTGCGCAGGGCGACGACGCGCGCACCGTCCTCCAGCGACAACGCACCGGCCACGGTCGCGGCGGCGATCTCGCCCTGCGAGTGGCCGACGACCGCGGACGGCTCGACGCCGTAGGAGCGCCACAGTTCGGCCAGGGACACCATGACGGCCCACAGCACGGGCTGCACGACGTCCACCGCGTCCAAGGTGGGAGCGTCCGGCTGCTGTCGCAGGACCGCCGGCAGGTCCCAGTCGACGAAGGCGGCCAGCGCATCGCGGCACTGCGTCATCCGCTCGGCGAACGCCGGTGCCGTGTCGAGGAGTTCCACGGCCATGCCGGCCCACTGCGAGCCCTGGCCGGGGAAGACGAAGGCGACGCGGGGGCTGCTCGCGGCGCCGGTGATCACGGTCACCTCGTCGCCCGTCGTGCCGCCCTCGGCGAGCGCGTCGAGCCCGGTGAGCAGCGCCTCACGGTCCTGGCCGATGACGACCGCGCGGTGGGTGAGCGCGGCTCGCGTGGTGGCGAGCGACAGGGCGACGTCCGCCGGCCGGTATGCGGGGCGCTCGGCCACGTACTGACGCAGTCGGTCCGCCTGGGCGCGCAGCGCTTCCGCGCTCTTTCCGGAAACGGACCACGGAATGACGGGAACCAACTCCGCACTGCTCACCGAGAACACCCCCGTGAAATGGCATGAATGACTTGAACAATTGGCGACGCGAATGGGATCGGAGAACCGGCAGCGAAACGGCGACCAGGAAAGGGAAAGTACGCATGACAATCCTGGGTGCGGCCCTTCTCCCGGCCAACCCCTTACTTGGCTTCCCGGCCCCTACTCGGTCCGCTCACCAGTCCTCCGGTCAGTACTCGACAAGGGAAATGGCGGCCACCGGGCAGGACTCGGCCACTGTCCGCAGGGCCTCGATCGCTGCCGCGGCCTGCACGCCGGGACCGGGGCGGACGAGCAGGACCCGGCCGTCCTGCTCACTCTGGTCGAAGGTGTCGGGCAGCGCGTGGACACACATGCCCGAGCCGACGCACAGCTCACGGTCGACATCGATACGCATAGGGGCCTCCGGCCCGGGTCAGGCGACATCGGCGGCGGATGCCGCCTTCAGCAGGTCCCCGAACTCCGGGTACTGGGCCATGGCCTGCTCGCGGGTGAGCGGCGCGCGGCGCGGTCCGCGGGCCACCGTCAGCAGCGCCGGCAGGGTCATCATGCTGCTGGGCGGAGCCTCCAGTGCGGCCACATTGAACGACGCGTTGGACAGCGCGGCGTTCTCCGTCGTCACGCGGGCGAACCGGGCGGTGAAGCGGCGCATCAGCTCGGGGGCGCGCTTGATGTTCAGCTCGGCACCGGGGAACCACTGGTCGGTGCCGACGGCCATCTGCCACGGTCCCTCCGCGGCCTTGGCGATGGCCTTTTGAGCGCCGCGGCCGAGGCCGGGCGTGATGCCGTGGCGTTCGGCTTCGGTGCGCAGCGCCAGCGCGCCGAGTGCGGCGATCGACATGCCGGTGGCGTAGTTCGGGTTGAGGGTGGTGGCGGCGTCGCCGATGACGACGAGGCCCTCGGGCAGCGGCAGCTTCTCGTAGCGGCGGCGCCAGTTGGGCATGCCTCGGTAGGCGCGGATGGGGCCTGCGGGGGTGGCGGCCGCCATCAGGTCAGCGATGACGGGATCGGGCAGGGACCTGGCGAACTCTTCGAAGCCGGCCTCGTCGGTGGGCGGCTGACCGCCGCGGGTACCGATCAGCGCGACGATCCAGCGGTTGCCCTCGTTGGGCAGCAGCGCGGCGCCGCGACCCGGCTCCCCGGTGCCGGACCGCGCCTGGATGAGGACACCGGGGAAGTCCTCCTGCGCGCCTTCGGGTGCCTGGTAGAGGCGGCTGGCGTAGGCGAATCCGGCGTCGACCCGCTCCTCCAGGACCTCGGGGAGTCCCAACTCGGCGAGCCACCGGGGAGTTCTGGAGCGGCGCCCGGTGGCGTCCACGACGAGGTCGGCGCCGATGGTCTCGTCCCCGGCGCCCTCCCGCTCGATGCGGACCCCGGTGATGCGCCTGCGGTCGCCGACCAGGCCGGTGACCTTGGCCGAGTCGATCGCGGTGATCTTCTCGTCGGCGAGTGTCCCGCGGCGGACGACATGGTCGGTCAGATCGCGGCTGCAGGCAATGACGTACGCGTCGCCACGGTGCCGCCGATACCAGCCCTCGGCGGAGAGGGTGAGCAGGTCGCCGGGCATGCCGCGGCGCTTGGCGCCGGCCGCGAGCAGCCCCTCGGTGGTGCCCGGGAGCAGGTCGTCCAGGGCCTTGGCGCCCCCACTCATGAGCATGTGGTTGTGGTAGCCCTGCGGCAGGCCCTTGCGGGGGGCGGGGCCGTCGGGGAACCGGTCGCTCTCGATGACGGTGACGCGTCCGGCACGGCGGGTGAGTGCCGCCGCCGCGAGCATTCCGGCCATGCCGCCGCCGAGCACCACGGCACTGGTCATGGTCTGAAGTCCTCCTTTGGACTGGACATGGGTGAGCGGGTCACTGCTCGACGCCGGAGACGGCGAGGAACTGCTTGATGCGGTGCTCGGCGAGTGCGGGGTCGGCGAAGAGACCCAGCTCGTCCGCGAGCCGGTATGCCTTGGCGAGGTGCGGTACGGAGCGGGCGCCCTGCTCGGCCCACACCATCCGGAAGTGGTCGGCGTGTCCCGCCAGCCAGGCCAGGAAGACCAGACCGGTCTTGAAGAACAGCGTGCTGCGGCCCGGGCCCTCGAAGACGTGCCCGGACAGTTCGAGCGTGGCGTCCAGCCGGGCCCGGAAGCCCTGCTCGTCACCCCGGTCCAGGGTGCGGAACGCCTCGGCGGCCACGGGCGCGATGAGGTCGAAGACGGGCGAGAGGGCGTCGCTGTGACCCTGCTCGTCGCCGGCGATCAGATCGGTGTACGTGTCGTAGTCGCCTGTGTAGAAGCGCACGCCCTCGGGCAGCCGGCGGCGCAGCGCGACCTCGGCTTCGGCGCTCAGCGGAGCGACCTTGACGCCGTCTATCCGGTCCCGGTGGGCGGCGATCAGGTCGATGAAGGCCTGGGTGGCCTCCTCCGCCCCGGCGTGGCCCCAGTAGCCGGTGTGGCTCGGCACCCACTCGGGCAGCAGCCAGTGCAGAACGGCGGGGCGGCTGGTCTGCTCCAGGAGGGTCGCGTACACGCCCGCGTACTCCTCGGGCGTGCGGGCGGCCTGGGCGAGGGCGGCGCTGGCCTGGATGATCGCGGTGGCGCCGGCCTCCTCGACGACCTCCAGCTGCTCGAGATACGACTTCTTGACGTCGTCGATGCTGTGCTCCGCGAACGGGTCGAGCTGGTCGGTCCATACGGCGGCCGCGAGCCGGCCGCCGACCGCGCGGGCCTCGGCACCGGAGCGGCGGATCAGTTCGGCCGCGGTGCCCCAGTCCAGGCCCGCGCCGCGGTGGGCGGTGTCCAGAGCCTCGGCGACGGTGAAGCCGTGCGCCCAGAGATGGCGGCGGAAGGCGAGGGTGGCGTCCCAGTCGAGCGACTGCGGCGGAGGCGGGCCGAGCGGTGGGCCGAACGGCTCGTTGGGGGCGAGCGGGTCGCCGACGACATGGGCAGGGGCGAGCACGGAGCGGCCGGAGAAGGCGGTGCTGTCAGGTGTGAAGGAGCGGGGCTCACCGGATGGCTGATACGCCGTCAGGGTGCCGTCGGGCTCGGGGATCTTGATCACGGGGACCTCTTGTCGGTGGGCCTGGGTCACCAGGTGACGGGCAGGGAGTGCATGCCGTGGATGAGGGTGTGGCTCTTGAACTTGAGCTCGTCCTCAGGGACGGCGAGGCGCAGACCGGGGATGCGGGCGAAGAGGGTGTTGAAGACGATCTCCAGCTCGACCCTCACCAGCGAGGCACCAGGGCACTGGTGGTTGCCGTGGCCGAACGCCGAGTGCAGCTTGATCTCGCGGTGGATGTCGAAGGTGTCGGGGTCCTCGAACACCGTGTTGTCCCGGTTGGCCGAGCCGTTGAGCGCGATGATGCCCTCGCCCGCGCGGATCAGCACGCCGCCGATCTCGATGTCCTCGAGCGCGACCCGGCCGGTGGCGGAGTCGGCGATGCTCAGGTACCGCAGCAGCTCCTCGATGGCCCCTGCGGTGAGCGAGGGATCGGCCTTGACCTCGGCGAGCTGCTCGGGGTGGCCCAGCAGGGTCGCGGTGCCCAGCGCGATCATGTTGGTGATGGTGTCGAAACCGCCGAAGAGCAGCATCCGGCCGAGGGCGACGATGTCGCCGTGCTCCAGCGTGCGCTCCTCGCGGTTGCGCTCGATGATCCGGCCCAGCAGGTCGTCGCTGCCGTTCTCGGTCTTCTCCGCCACCAGCTTGTCGAGGTAGGCGTCCATCTCGGCCGTGGCGGCGGCCACTTCCTCGGGTGACACATCGCTCTTGACCGTCTTCTCGGCGAAGGCCCGGAAGGTGGTGGTGTCCTGGTGCGGGACCCCCATCAGCTCGCAGAACAGCAGCGACGGCACGGGGATGGCGAGTGCCTCGACCAGGTCGACCGGACCGCCCTGGGCGAGCATCGCGTCGATGTGCTCGTCGACGATCTCCTGGATGCGGGGGCGCAGGGCCTGCATCCGCTTGACGGTGAGCTCGGGGATGATCGCGCGCCGGCGCACGGTGTGGTCCGGCGGGTCCATCGCCACCAGCGGGAGCTCCATGGTCTGGAGCACCTCGTCGGGAACGGGGAACTGCAGCGGGTACCCGGGGAGTTTGACGCTGGAGCTCATCTCCGAGGAGGTCAGGACCCGGCGGACGTCCTCCTGCCGGGTGACGACCCACACCTCGCGACCCGAGAGCGCCAGTTTCACTTTTGTCACGGGATTGTGGGCGCGCATTTCCGCATAAGCGGGCGGCGGGCTGTAGGGGCACTTCCGCTCCATCGGAAAGGACGGAAGAGCGGCGGTTGATTCCGCGCTGGCGGTGTCAGTCATGGAATCAGGCTAGGCCGCCAACAAGCTATGCTCTCCCCCTAATTGACCCCTAATTCGGCCACCGGCGAGAAGCGCTCGGAGAGTTGCCGGGGCGGGCACGGCAATGGTTCAGCGCCCGCCCCGGGGGTGGACGGACGCTGAACCGGTTTCTCGGATGTGGCTTGTTTGTTCCGCGGACGTGGCCTGCGTGGGGCGCTAGGCCGGCAGCGCCGCCTCCATGGGCCGTACCTTCAGCGCTTGCCAGGTCGGCACCAGCGTCGCGCCGATGGTCAGCAGGGACGCGAAGCCGATCGTCGCGAGGTACATCCAGATCGGTCCGGTCGGGGTGAGGGAGTCGGCCCGGGCGAGGCTGAAGGGGATCAGCGTCATCGGGGCGACGAGCGTGCCGAGGAAGACGCCGATCCCGGCGGTCATGCCGCCCTCGAAGGCCATCATCCGCATCACCTGGACTCGGGTGGCGCCGGTGAGCCGCTGGAGTCCGAACTCACGGGTCCGGCCGCGGATCGCCAGCCACAGGGTGTTCATCACCGAGATGGTGATGTAGCCGAGCAGCGTGCCGATCATGAGGTAGCTGACCAGTGCCTGCGCGCCGAGGTGGTGGGCGAAGGCGTCGGTGAGCCGGTCGCGGTCGACGACCTCGGTGCCGGCGAGCCCCTTGGAGACCGTGCCGAGCGCCGCGGCGAGCCGCGTGTCGTCGGTGCCCGCCTTGGGGGCGACAACGATGTGGCTGGGCAGCGAGCCCCGGGTGTGCCGGGCGAGCGTGTCCGCCGACATCATGATCGTCTCAAAGCTGGGCTTGGCCTTGACGAGTGCGACGATGTTCAACTTCTCTGTGCCACCGTCGCCGAAGCGTACGGTCAGGGTGTCACCGACGCCCGCCTTCAGCTCCTTGGAGAACTTCTCAGCGATGGCGACGGAGTTGCCCTTGAGGTCGGAGAGCCTGCCCTCGACCTCCTCGGCGGCCCCGACCCGGGCAGCCGCGTCCGGCGTGTAGCCGAGCAGCTGCCAGCCCTCGAGGTCCTTGTTGCCCCACGGGTCCTTGGGGGACTCGATGAAGCCCGTGCTGGCCACGAACTCCGAGGCCGCGCCGACCTCGGGCAGCGCCCTGACCTTCTCCAGGGCGCCGGGGGTGAGGCCGTCGGGGCCTCCCCTGAGCACGGCGTCACTGGCGAGGTTCTCGGTGTAGACGCTCTTGACGCTGCTCTCGGTGGAGATCAGGTAGAGGTTGGCGGTGGCGATGCCGGTCAGCAGCATGACGGGGGTGATGACGGCGGCCATCCGGACCGCTCTGGCCCGGGTGTTGAGCGCAGCGAGGTAGCCGGAGAGTCCGGAGATCGCGCGCAGCAGCGGGGAGAGCACCGCAGTCAGGCCCTTGGCGATGGTCGGGCCGAGCAGCGCGAGCCCCACCGCGAAGAAGATCGACGCGAAGGTGGACGGGCTGGCGATCAGCGGTCCGGTGACCACGTTCAGCGCGACGAACCAGAGGTTCCCGCAGAGCAGGAAGCAGATGATCGCGATGATCGGGCGCACCTTGCCCAGGCGGTACGTGTCGCCGGCCTCCTCGGCGAGTGCCTCGGCCGGCTTGGTCAGCGTCGAGCGGCGGCCGGCGACGATGGCGGCGACACCCGAGGCGATCAGGGCCACCACCATGGCGACGGCGGTCGGCAGCCAGCCGCGGTAGAAGACGAAGCCCTCGGGTGCGATGCCGGTGGCCGTCAGCTGGTCGAAGAGCCACTTGCCGGCGAGCAGGCCGGGGAAGGCCGCGAGCGCGGTGGCGAGGACCGAGATGCTGATGGTCTCGCCGACGATCATGCGCCGCAGCTGCTTCGGCGTGCTACCGATGGCCCGCAGCAGCGCCATTTCCTTGTGTCGCTGCTGGAAGGAGAGCGACAGTGTCGAGGCGACACCGAGGATGCCGACCATGAGGGCGAGGGCGCCCAGCAGGGCGGCGATGACGATGAGGTCGGTCATGTCGACGTCGGCGTACTCGGCCTTGCCGCGCTCGTCACCGGTGAGAGTGACCGCGCCGCTGCCCGCGATTGCCTTGTCGACCTGCTGCTCCAGCGCCGTGAGGTCCGTGCCCGGCTTGGTCAGCAGGCCGATGGCGTCGGCCTTGCCGGGGGCCGGGGCGAACTTCTCGGCGTCGGCGGCGGAGAAGAAGAGACTGGACTCCACGGCCTCGGTGGTCGGCCGCGCGACACCCGTGACGGTGAACTTCTGGGTCTGGCCCCGCAGCGCGACGTCGATGGTGCCGCCGGCCTTGACGCCTGCCTCCTTGGCGACGTCCGAGTCCAGGACCACCTCGCCGGCCGCGGTCGGCGCCTTGCCGTCGGTGAGCTCGTACGGCATGAGCGCGGCGGAGTCCCAGCCGTGGCCGAAGGACTTCTCCTCCTCGCCGACCGGCTTGCCGCCCTTGAGTGCCGCGGCGGCGAAGGACCGGTCTGCGACCGCCTTCTCGACGCCGGGCAGCGACTGAAGCTTGCCGGCGAGCGAGGCGTCGACGCGGACGCGTTCGCTGAGGTGTGCTACGGGGCTGCCGGCCTCCTCGTACTCGCCGTTGCCGGCCACCAGGACCGGCGCGGCGTCCAGCCGCTGCGCCGGAAGTACGGCCCGCAGACCGGTTTCCATCATGGCACCGGCGGCGGTCATGATCGCTCCGGCGAGGAACATCGCGACGAACGTCGCCGCGAGGCCGCGCCAGCGGAAGCGCACGGTGCGCAGTGAGAGCTTGAACATCACACGCCCCCAACGACCTTGGACCGAGCGGCGACAGCGTCACCGAGGTGAGTCATCTGCTCCGCGACAGCGGCCGCGGACGGGTTGTACATCTCCGTGGCGAGCTGGCCGTCGGCGAGGAAGACGACACGGTCGGCGTAGGACGCGGCGACCGGGTCGTGGGTGACCATGACGATGGTCTGCCCGCTCTGGTGGACGGAGCCCGCGAGCAGCGACAGCACCTCGCGCGCGGTGGCTGTGTCCAGCGAACCTGTCGGCTCGTCCGCGAAGATCACCGCCGGCCGGCTGACCAGGGCCCGCGCGATGGCGACGCGCTGCTGCTGGCCACCGGACAGCTCGCCGGGCCGGTGGTTGGCGCGGTCGGCGAGGCCGACGCTCTGGATGACCTGCTTCACCAGGTTCTTGTTGGGCTTGCGCCCGGCGAGCTGGAGGGGCAGCACGATGTTCTGCATCACGGTCAGCGCGGACATCAGGTTGAACGCCTGGAAGATGAAGCCGATCCGCTCCCGGCGGAGCAGGGTCAGCTCGGTCTCGCTCTTGCCCTTGAGGCTGGTCCCGTCGATGGTCACCGACCCGGACGTCGGCTCGTCGAGACCGGCCGCGCAGTGCAGCAGAGTGCTCTTGCCGGAGCCGGAAGGACCCATCACGGCGGTGAAGGTCCCCTTCTGGAATCCAAGGGACACTCCCGCAAGTGCGGCGACCGAAGTGCTGCCCCTCGTGTAGACCTTCCTCACGGAGTCCAAACGGACAGTCTCGGTGACTCCGCTGTTGCCAAGTGTGTCCACTTGTCTCTCCTCAGCTTCCTGACTCTCGTTCATCTACCTGCGCAATGTCCTGTGTTCGAGATTAGGAAGCGCCGATCTCGCTCGGAATGGGCTTAGGGCGCCGCAGCGGGTGGTGCTAGGCCCCCTCTTGCGAGGTGGCGGTAGGGGTGGGTACGCCCTCCCGCTCCCGGAGGGCCACGGCGGCCCGGCGCTCCGGCTCCTTGGTCCGACCTGCGCCTTCGGTGGATTCGGCGCCCTCGGACGCCTCCGGCGCCTCGTTCTGCTGCGGGGTGTCGCGTACGTGCCTCAGCCGCCACACGGTGAACGCTGCGGTGGCGAGGGCGATGACCGTGCCGAAGACGGCAGCGACCCGCATGGCGTCCACGAAGGCTCCGTCTGCGGCCGACAGCAGGGCGTGTGCCGCCTCTTCCGGCAGCCGTCCCGCTGCCTCCACGGCTCCGCCCAGGGTCTGCCGCGCGCGGTCCAGAACGTCGGCCGGTACGCCGGCGGGCTTGCTGTCCGCCATGGCTCCGCGGTAGACGGCTGCACCGATACTGCCGAACACGGCAATGCCCAGGGCGCCACCGAAGTCCTGGAAGGTCTGGGTGAGCGCCGATACAGACCCGGCTCGCTCGGGTGGCGCCGCGGCCACCACCAGGTCGGTGACCAGGGTGAGGACAATCGCGGCGCCGACGCCGATGGCGGTCGCACCACCGATGACCACCGGCAGGTTCTGCTGGACGGTCACCTGGGTCATGACCAGGAATCCCACCCCGACCAGGGCGAACGCCCCAGCGATGACGTAGGCGGGCGGCACCCGCTTGGCCAGGACCACGGCGAACGGCGCCAGCAGCATGGTCAGCGCCGGCGGCGGCATGGTCCACAGCGCCGCCTCCAGCGGCCGCATGTTCAGGACGTCCATGAGGTACTGGGTGGTGAAGACGCTGAAGCCGATCAGGCACGCGAAGGACAGCAGACTGAGGCTGATCGCCGGACTGAAGCCGCGCCGCCGGAACAGCTTGGGGTCGATCATCGGGTGCGTCAGCTTGGTCTGCCGGCGCAGGAACACGCCGAGGACGACGATCCCGAACACCATGACGGCGGCCCGAGGCAGTTCGAGTCCCTGGGTGGCGACCTCCTTCAGCCCCCAGATGACCGAGAGCACTCCGACCAACGACAGCAGCGCGCTGAGTACGTCGAAGCGGCCCACCTCGGCCCTCGGCCGCCGGAATTCCGGTACCAGCAGCGGCACCAGGATCAGCATGACCACCAGCACGGGGATGTTGATGAGGAAGATCGAGCCCCACCAGAAGTTGTTCAGCAAGCTGCCGCTGATGACGGGACCGATCGCGGCGCCCGCGGAGTTGCCGATCGCCCACACGGAGATGGCCGTACGGCGCTGCTGCTCGTCCCGGAACATGTTGCTGACCAGGGACAGCGTGGACGGCATCAGGGTCGCGCCGCCGAGACCCTGGAGCGCGCGGGCGAGGATCAGCATCTCGGCGCTGTTCGCGTACGCCGCGAGCACGGACGCCGCGCCGAAGAGGCTCGCGCCGATCATCAGCAGGCGCCTGCGGCCGATGAGATCGCCGACGTTCCCCATCGTGATGAGCATGCCGGACAGGACGAAGGCGTAGATGTCGATCATCCACAGCTGCTGGGTGCTGCTGGGCTCGAGGTGCGCTGCGATGGACGGCACCGCGAAGTACAGCACCGTCATGTCCATGGAGGTGAGCAACAGCGGCAGTACGAGGACGCCGAGCGCCAGCCACTCCTTGCGTCCGGCGCGCGGACCCGTGGCGGTCCCGGTCCCGATGGCAGTCATGCGACGGCTCCCTTGTGGTCGATGCTGACCTCCCGTGCCGCCTCGGCGACATGGCTGCGGATGGCGTCGAGCACCTGCGCCGCCTGGGAGTTGAGGTAGAAGTGACCGCCGGGGAAGACCTTCAGTTCGAAGGTGCCGTCGGTGTGCTCGCGCCAGGCCCTGGCCTCGTCGAGGGTGACCTGCGGGTCCGCGTCGCCGGTGAGGGCGAGAATGGGACAGGCCAGCTTCGGGCCGCCCTGGAAACGGTAGGACTCGGCAGCCTTGTAGTCGCTACGGACGGCCGGGAGGATCATGCGTACGATCTCCGGGTCACCGAGCACTGTGCTGTCGGTACCGTTCAATCGGGTGATATCGGCGATGAGTTGATCGTCCGTACGCAGATGCACCCGCTCGTCGCGGAACCGCGACGGCGCCCGGCGGCCGGACGCGAACAGACCCAGCAGCCGGGTGCCGCGCTCCTCCAGCTTCCGCGCCACCTCGAAGCCGAGCGATGCCCCCATGCTGTGCCCGAAGAGGACCAGCGGCCGGTCTGCCCAGCGGAGCAGTTCGGGCAGCAGCGCGTCGGCGAGCCGGCCTATGTCGTCGATGCACGGTTCGCTCCGCCGGTCCTGCCGCCCTGGATACTGCACGGCCAGTACGTCCATCGCCGGTGACAACTCCTGGGAGACCGGGAAGAAGTACGAAGCCGAGCCGCCTGCGTGCGGGAAGCAGACAAGTCGGGTCGGAGCATCCGGCGCCGGATGAAAGCGCCGGACCCAGGCGCCAGTGTCTGAAGGCACTCCTGCCATGTCCCCTCGACATCCCTTCCATAGGGAACCGTCCGCGCGCAACGGGCGATTCATGAATGAATTCAGGCCATCAGAGCGATAGCGTTGGAATTTCTCACTGCCCATCGACGTCGGGCCCATGGCTCAGTCAAACTCGCCCGGCGCCGCACAGCCACCCGCACGGCCCCTACAACGCCCCCGAAGGCCCCCTAAATCGGCATGCCTCGCTGGGCGCACACCTGAACAATCAAGTATTCCAGAGTGGCTGGAAGTGAATCGTCGGGCGCGACGGCGCAATTGCTGCCGTGCAGGTAGTGGCCACCAGACGCCGTATGACGAAAGGCAGGGGCACACCCATGGGGCAGCGAGAGGACCTTCTGATCGGCGCCCGGAAGTTCCTGCTGGAAAAGGGGACGCGCGTGAACTGGCCGGTGCCCTGTGCTCGGTCGCGCAGGACACCGGCCGCTCATTCCTCACGTGTGCCGTCAGGCACCCAGCTCGGGCGAGATCACGTAGTCGGACACGTCGGCCGTGTTGGTCCTCACCCTGGTCAGGGCTTCCTTGACGGCGACCGCGAGCCGGTCCTGCTTGGCGGTGTCGACCTCGTCGCGGCGATCGGCGAAGTGGGGCAGCACCTCGGAGGCGAACAGTTCGAGGGACTCGCAGATGTGCTCGTGCCGGTTCTTGCCGATCTGCACGGAGAAGATGATCTGATCCACGCCCGCGGCCTCGTAGCGGCGCACCAGGTCGGTGATCTGCTCGGGGGTGCCGATGCCCCGGCGCAGCGAGGTGATCTGCGCCATCATCGCCTTGGCCTCCGGGGAGGGTTCCTCGTCCGCGGCCGGTTTCACGGGCTCCCGGGTGAGCCCGACGGACTCACGGTTCTTGAGGAACTCCTGCCACACATCGGTGGTGCCCGGACGGTGCTGCCCGGAGATGTAGTAGTGCATCAGGGAGTACGAGAAGAAGTGGGCACCGTCCAGGCCGCGGTCGAGTGCTGTCTCCTCGTCCTGGTGGCACAGGAAGGGCAGCACCACCGAGAAGTTGGGGTTGACGGTCTTGCCGATCGGCACGCACGCGTCGGACTCGATGATTCGGTAGTAGGTGTCCACCCACTCCTTGGCCTCCTCGGGCGAAACGAAGGAGAAGGAGAGCGCACCGATGCCGTGCCGGGCCGCGGTCTCGATCGTGGTCCGTGCGCTGCAGGCCATCCACAGCGGCGGGTGCGGCTTCTGCTTCGGCTTGGGCACCACATTGCGCGGCGGCACGTTCACATACGTACCCTGGTGGCCGGTGAACGGCGTCTCGGTCAGCAGCCGGGTGACGACCTCCAGGGCCTCCCGCCACTCGTCCTTCTTGGTGTCACGGTCGACGCCGAAGGCCTCCAGCTCCAGCTGCGAACTGCCGGCTCCGGTGCCGAAATCGACGCGGCCGCCAGAGATGAGGTCCAGCGTCGCAAGGCGTTCGGCGACCCTGACCGGGTGGTTGACGGCCGGCGGCAGCGAGACGATGCCGTGGGCCAGGCGGATGTTGCTGGTGCGCGCGGCCGCAGCGGCAAGGAACACCTCAGGGGCGGCGGAGTGCGAGTACTCCTCCAGGAAATGGTGCTCGGTGGCCCAGGCGTAGTCGAAGCCCAGCCGGTCGGCGAGTTCGATCTGCTCCAGGGACTCGTTGTAGAGGCGCTCCTCGCTGTCCTCGGCCCAGGGGCGCGGGAGCTGGTGGTGGTAGATCAAGCCAAATTGCATGAGTGGGTCCTCCAGTGAGTGCCAGGTGGGCGAGACGGGGCAAAACGGGTGATCGGGGCGGCATGACGCCAGGTCAGGCCGCAGGCCTGTGGAACGCGGCGCGGTAGAACAGCAGCGGGCCGATGCCGGTGGCCGCGGTCTTCAGGGCGCGGACCCGGCCGACGACGATCTGGTGGTCGCCGCCGGGGTGGACGGCCTCGATGGCGCAGTCGATCCAGGCGAGCGTGCCTGGGATCACCGGTGACCCGGTGGCGGGTCCCGGTGTCCACGCCACGCCCGCGAACTTGTCGGCGCCGCTCACCGCAAAGGCCCTGCAGAGCGGTTCCTGGTCGGCGGCCAGAATATTGACGCAGAAGGCACCGGCCGATCGAATCCGTGGCCAGCTCGTGGACGTCCGGGCCACGGAGAAGGTCACGAGCGGCGGTTCCAGGGAGAGTGAGGAAAATGACTGGCAGGTAAAACCGACAGGTTCACCGGCGGACATTCCCGCGACGATGGTGAGCCCACTGCAGAAGTGGCCGAGCACCCGCCGGAATTCCTCCGGCGATATCCGGTCCTCCACGGCCGCGGAATTCGCTGGAGTTGTCATTGGACCCTCATCCCTGACCTCACGCCTCGGTGCCCTCGGGGGCAGCCGGGGCCTGTTCGATGATGACGTGCGCGTTGGTGCCACTGATGCCGAAGGAGGAGACCCCCGCGCGGCGCGGCCGGCCCGTGTCGGGCCAGGGCTGTTCCTCGATCAGCAGCCGGACGTGGCCCGCGGACCAATCCGCCTTGGGCGTCGGTTCGTCCACGTGCAGGGTGCGGGGCAGTATGCCGTGCCGGATTGCCTGCACCATCTTGATGACGGAGGCGACACCGGCGGCGGCCTGGGTGTGCCCGAGGTTGGACTTGACGGAGCCGAGCCACAGGGGGCGGTCCTCGGGCCGGTCCTGTCCGTACGTCGCAAGAAGCGCCTGCGCCTCGATCGGGTCGCCGAGCCTGGTCGCCGTGCCATGGGCGTCCACGGCATCGACTTCACCGGTACCCAGGCCCGCCCCAGCCAGTGCCTGCCGGATGACGCGTTGCTGCGCGGGCCCGTTGGGCACGGTCAGCCCGCTCGACGCGCCGTCCTGATTGAGCGCCGACCCGCGGACGACGGCGAGGATCCGCCGCCCGTTGCGCTGCGCGTCCGACAGCCGCTCCAGCAGGAGCAGGCCCGAACCCTCGCCCCAACCGGTGCCATCCGCTGCGGCCGCGAACGACCGGCAGCGTCCGTCGGGCGAGAGCCCCTTCTGCTTGGTGAAGTACTGAAAGGTCTCCGGCGAGGCCATGACGGTCGCCCCGCCCGCCAGTGCGAGGGTGCACTCACCCTGGCGCAGCGCCTGCATGGCCAGATGCAGGGCAACGAGTGAGGACGAGCATGCGGTGTCGACGGTCACCGCCGGGCCCTCCAGGCCCAGCGTGAAGGCGACCCGGCCGCTGACCAGGCTGCCGCCGGTGCTGGCCCCCTCGTACTCGTGATACATCAGGCCGGTGAAGACCCCGGTCCGCGAACCCTTCACGGACAACGGGTCGACCCTGGCGTTCTCGAAGGTCTCCCAGGCGGTCTCCAGAAGCAGCCGCTGCTGGGGGTCCATCTCCAGCGCTTCGCGCGGCGAAATGCCGAACAGGTCGGCGTCGAAGTCCGCCGCGTCGTGGATGAAGGCACCCTCGCGGGTGATGCTCTTGCCCGGGGCGCCGTGCTCCGGGTCGTAGAGCCCCTCGATGTCCCAGCCGCGGTCGGTGGGGAAGCGGGTCACTCCGTCGCGTCCGTCCCGCAGCAGCTGCCACAGGTCGTCGGGGGAGTTGACACCGCCGGCGAAGCGGCAGGCCATACCGACGATCGCGACGGGTTCCGTGGCGGCGGCGGTGAGGCGCGCGTTCTCCTTCTTGAGGCGTTCGTTGTCCGTCAGTGACGTACGGAGCGCCTCGACGATCCGCTCAACTTCCATGGTGCGTCCAGTCTCCGGATCAGTCCGTGGTGTCGGCGGCCAGAGCCGTCCGCACCAGATCGTCGATGGCCATGTCCTTGAACCTGCCGGCCTGTCCGGCCGCGTCCTCCTGGGGCTGCGCGGCCGTTCCGCGCTCGCTCTCCGGGACGAGCTCCTCCAGCAGATGGCGGGCGAGCACCCCGGGGTTGGGGTAGTCGAACATCATCGTTGCGGGCAGCCGCAGTCCGGTGGTCTCGCCGAGCAGGTTGCGCAGCTCGATCGCTGCCAGCGAGTCGAGGCCCATTTCAGTGAAACCCCGGTTGACGTCGATCGCGGACGGGTCGTCGTGGCGTACAGCCGCGACGTGGGTCCGTACGAGGTCCAGCAGCACCCGCAGCTGTTCGTCCTCCGGCAGCCCGGCGAGCCGCGCGTCCAGCATGGAGTCCTCGACCGGCCCCGCCTCCCCGGCCTCGGGCCGCGCCTCGACGGCGGTATGGGCCACCCGGCCGCCCCGGGGGCCGGAGTCGGCAGTCACCAACTCGCGTAGCAGTGCCGGCACATCGCCGGATACTGCTGCTGCCGCCACGTCGAGCCGCAGCGGAACCAGCGCCGCCGCGTCACGCGTGAGAGCGGCATCGAGGAGGGCCAGGCCGTCTTCCGGCGAGATCGCCGGCGTACCGAGCTTCTCCTGTCGCTCGAACACAGCGGAATCGAGCCGCGCGCCCATACCGTCACCCGCCCACAGGTGCCAGGCGAGCGATGTGGCAGGCAGCCCCTGGGCGCGGCGGTGGTGGGCCAGGGCGTCCAGGAAGACATTGGCCGCCGCGTAGTTGGCCTGACCCGCGTTGTCGAGGAAGCCGGTGGTGGAGGAGAAGAGTACGAATGCGGTCAGACCGAGGTCGCGGGTCAGTTCATGCAGATGCCAGGCCGCGTCCGCCTTCGGCCGCAGCACGGCATCGAACCGCTCCTGGGTGAGCGAGGAGATCAGACCGTCATCGACGATGCCGGCCGCGTGCACCACACCTGTCAACGGGTGCTCGCGGGGTACGTCCGCCAGCAGCTCGGCGAGTGCGGCACGGTCGCCGACGTCGCAGGCGACGATGGTGACTTCGGCGCCCAAGCCGACGAGCTCCTCACGGAGTTCGGCCGCGCCGGGCGCTTCGATGCCGCGGCGGCCGGCAAGCAGGAGGTTGCGCACGCCGTGCTCGGCCACCAGGTGCCGGCCGACGAGGGCGCCGAGACCACCCGTACCGCCGGTGATCAGGACCGTGCCATGAGCGCTCCACGGGGAGGCCTCCGCGGCGACGGCCTCCGCCCGTACCAGGCGCGGTACCAGCACCCGGCCTTCGCGCAGGGCCACTTCCGTCTCGCCGGTGCTCGCGGCTGCCGTCACCAGCGCTGCCGACTCCTCGCGGCCGTCCAGGTCGACCAGCACGATCCGGCCCGGGTGTTCGGCCTGCGCCGCCCGCACCAGACCCCACACCGGCGCCTGCACCACATCGACCGGCTCGTCCGGTCCGGTCACCACCGCGCTACGCGTCACCACGACCAGTGTGGAGTCGGCCGTCCGGCGGTCATCCAGCCAGGACTGGACCGTACGCAGGACCGAGCCCGTGACGCGACGCACGCTCGATGCGGTGTCGTCCGCGCCCGACTCGACCCACAGCAGGGCCTGTTCCGGCACAGGACCGTCGCCGTCCAGGACCTCGGCCACGGGGGTCGGCAGACCGGTGCGGGCGGCCGGCTGCGGACCCGTCAGCCAGCCGATCCGCAGCAGTGCACCGCCCGTGCCGTTCGGCGCGGCAGCACGGGAGACGAGGGACTCGACGGTGGCGACCGGCCGCCCGGCGACGTCCGCCAGCCGTAGTTCCGTGGTCTCCGAGCCAGGTAGCCGGCGCAGCTGGACCCGGAGTTCGGCGGGGCCCGCCGCGTGCAGGGTCACCCCGGTCCACACGAAGGGCAGGACCGTGCTGTCGGCGTCGTCGAGCAGGTCGGCATGGCTGACCGCGTCGAGGAGGGCGGGGTGGATGCCGTAGCGGTCCGCCTCCCCGCGCGCCTCCTCGGGCAGCGCCACCTCGGCGAACACCTCGTCGCCCCGGCGCCAGGCCGCCTTCAGGCCCTGGAACACCCGGCCGTAGCCGTAGCCCCGGCCCTTCAGCCGCTCGTAGGCGCCGTCCACCGGGATCTCGTCCGCTCCGGCCGGCGGCCACTGGGCCAGGTCGAAGGGGTCGCCGGGGGATTCGGGGGCGAGGACACCGGAAGCGTGCCGCGTCCACTCCCGCGCGCCGCCCTCCGGTCGCGAGTGCACGGTCACCGGCCGCGCGTTGGAGGCGTCCGCGGCACCGACGACGACCTGCACCGCCACCGCGCCCTGCGTCGGAAGCTCCAGCGGAGCCTCCAGCGTCAGCTCCTCCAGCCGATCACAACCGACCTCGCCGCCGGCCCGCACCGCCAGCTCCACGAACCCTGTGCCGGGGAACAGCACCCGGCCCAGCACCTCGTGGTCGGCGAGCCACGGCTGGGTCACCGTGGACAGCCGGCCCGTGAGGATCGCGCCCGCGCCGTCCGGGAGTTCGACGGTGGCGCTGAGCAGAGGGTGCCCGGTGCCGAGCTGCCCGTGCCCGCTCACGTCGCCGGCGACGGCCGGCGGCGCCTCCAGCCAGAAGTGACGCTTCTCGAAGGCGTACGTGGGGAGTTCAATCCGGCGGGCGCCGGACCCGGCATAGTACGCGGGCCAATCGACAGGGGTGCCCGCGATGTGCAGTCGGGAGACCGCCGTGAGCAGGGCATCGGTCTCCGAACGGCTCTTGCGCTGTGTGGCGACCAGCAGGGCGCCGGACGCCGCGCCGCCGAGGCAGGCCTCCGCCATCGCGGTCAGGACGCCGTCGGGGCCCAGTTCCAGGAAGCGGGTGACGCCCTGGGTGTGCAGATGGCGAATGCCGTCTGCGAAGCGAACCGCCGCGCGCACGTGCCGCACCCAGTATTCGGGCGAGTGCAGTTCCGTCGCGAGGGCACCGCTCACATTCGAGACCACCGGTATGGACGGCTCGTGGTGGGTCAGCGTCTCGGCGATGCGGCGGAATTCGGCGAGCATCGGCTCCATCAGCGGCGAATGGAACGCATGCGACACCTTCAGCCGGGTCGCCCTACGGCCCTCACCCTCGAAGTGCTCCTGGATGGCCAGGACTTCGGTCTCGGCACCGGAGACCACCACGGACATCGGCCCATTCACCGCAGCGATGCTCACCGCATCCGACAACAGCGGCAGCACCTCCTCCTCGGAAGCCTCCACCGCCACCATCGCGCCGCCTCCAGGCAGCGCATCCATCAACCGGCCACGCGCCGTGACCAGCCTCGCCGCATCCGCCAACGACAACACCCCCGCCACATGCGCCGCCGCGATCTCACCAACCGAATGCCCCGCCACAAAATCGGGCCGAACACCCCAGGACTCCACCAACCGAAACAGCGCCACCTCAAAGGCGAACAACGCAGGCTGCGCGAACCCAGTCCGATTCAACAACTCCGCATCCCCGCCCCACACCACCTCCCCCAGCCCCGACTCCAACTCCCCCAACACCCCATCAAACGCCTCCGCAAACACCGGAAACGCCTC
>NZ_JBEXKU010000091.1:0-25517 GCF_040609575.1 Streptomyces sp. NPDC004647
GACGGCTTCCCCGGCATCGTGCCCGTCCGCGACAGCAAGGACCCGCACGGGCCGGCACTCGCCTTCCCGGCCACGAGCTGGGCGTCCTTCGTGTCCGCGGTCAAGGACGGGTCGTTCCCGACGCCATGACCGGCCCGTTCACCGCCCGCCACTGCAAGGAGCCTGCGGTCCTGTACGCGGGTGGCCTCGCCCACCTTGATCGAGTCAGCGGCAGAGGAGTACGCGAGTCCATGAGAACCGCACACGATCTGAGCACCGCTGTCTGGCGCAAGTCCTCCTACAGCAACGGTGAAGGGGGCAACTGCGTCGAGATCGCCGACGGCTTCCCCGGCATCGTGCCCGTCCGCGACAGCAAGGACCCGCACGGGCCGGCACTCGCCTTCCCGGCCACGAGCTGGGCGTCCTTCGTGTCTGCGGTCAAGGACGGATCGTGCCTGACGCCCTGACGCCCTGACGCCCTGACCGCTCAGCCGAGCTGCGGCTGCAAGGCGCCCTCGTGGGTGAGGAGGAACTGCTTGCGCTCCGGACCGCCCGCGTAACCCGACAGTGAGCCGTCCGCACCGATGACGCGGTGGCAGGGCCGTACGAGCAGCAGCGGGTTGGCGCCCAGCGCCGTACCGACCGAGCGCACCGCCGAGCGCGGGGCTCCGATCCGCTCGGCGAGCTTGCCGTAGCTGGTCGTGGTGCCGTACGGGATGGTGTCCAGCGCCTGCCACACCTGCTGCTGAAACGGTGAGCCCTGGGTGGTGAACTCCAGGTCGAAGTCCCGGAGTTCACCGTCGAAGTAGGCCCGCAGCTGCGCTGCGGCCTCGGTGAACGCCGCCGGGTCGTGCCGCCAGTCGGACCGGACCGTCGCGCCGCCCTTCTGGCCGGGCACCGACAGCGAGGCAAGGGCGACACCCCCCGGCGCGGTCGGCGACTCCTCACCCACCAGCAGGAGCTCGCCCAGCGGGCTGTCGATCGTCGTGCAGACCGTCATCGGTCTTTCCTCTCCGTGCTGTTCCGATTCACATCAACATCACCAGGATGCCCCAGCCGGTGGGGCCCGGCTGGCGGAAATCGGACGCGGCGTTGGGGCTGCTCCGCGCACGTCAGAGCGCTTGCGGTGCGGGCAGTTCCCCGTCGGGGAAGGCCTGCTCGGTCCAGATGGTCTTCCCGGACTGCGTGTAGCGCGTCCCCCATCGCTGCACCATCTGCGCGACGATGAACAGACCGCGGCCGCCTTCGTCATCACTGGCACTGTGCCGCAGGTGCGGTGAGGTGTGTCCCCCGTCCGAGACCTCGCACAGGAGGGTCCGGTCCCGGATGAGCCTGAGGTGCACCGGCCCCGTCGCGTGGCGGATGGCGTTCGTCACCAGCTCGCTGACGACGAGCTCGGTCGTGAAGGACAGCTCCTCCAGGCCCCACTTCACGAGCTGCTCCATGGCCATGGCCCTGGCCTGCGCGACGGCCTCCGGCTCGGCTTCCAGTTCCCACACGGCGACCTGCTGCGAGCCCAGCTTGCGGGTGCGGACCAGCAGCAGGGCCGCGTCGTCCTTCGTCGGGCCGCCGGGCAGGAGCTCGGTGAGCGCTCGGTCGCACAGCTCCTCCAGTGAGCTCCGATGGTCGGAGAGGACCCCCCTCAAGGCCTCGACCCCGATATCGATGTCGCGGTCGCGCGCCTCGACGAGGCCGCCGGTGAAGAGTGCTACCAGACTGCCCTCGGGGAGCTGGATGTCCAGGGACTCGAAGGGCAGGCCGCCCAGTCCCAGCGGCGGGCCGGGCGGGACGTCGGGGAAGAAGAACCGGCCATCGGGATCGACGACGGCCGGGGGCAGGTGCCCTGCGCGAGCCATGGAGCACAGCCGGGACACCGGGTCGTACACGGCGTACAGGCAGGTCACGCCGAGGCCCTCGTCGTCCTCGGGGCCGAAGCCCGGTGCATGCTCGGTCGCTCTTTCCTCGGCGCCCTGGAGGACGAGGTCGTCCAGCCGCGAGAGCAGTTCGTCGGGGGAGAGGTCCAGCCGGGCGAGGGCCCGTACGGTCGTGCGCAGCCGCCCCATCGTGGCCGCGGCGTGCACGCCGTGGCCCACGACGTCGCCGACGACCAGCCCGACACGCGTCCCGGACAGGGCGATCACATCGAACCAGTCACCCCCGACGCCCGTGACGTCGTCGGCGGGCAGATAGCGGTACGCCGCCTCGACGGCCGACTGCCCGGGCAGTCGCCGGGGCAGCAGACTGCGCTGAAGGGTCCGGGAGGCCGTGCGCTCCCGGGTGAAGCGGCGTGCGTTGTCGACGCTGAGCGCGGTACGGGTCACCAGCTCGTCGGCGAGCGTCAGCTCACCGTTGTCGAAGGGGGCCGGCGTATGACTGCGCAAGAACGTGACCAGCCCCATTGTGGTGCCGCGGGCGCGCAAGGGGACGACGAGCCGGGAGTGGACGCCGGGCAGACCGCTGATGCCGGCTCCCTTGGCGCTGTCCTCCCGGACGGCTTTGCCCGAGGACAGCGCGCGGGCCTGGGGCGATTCCGGAGCGTAGCCGATGAGGCGCGGCTCCTGCGGGAACGGTTCCGCGGTCTCGGCGGCCTCCGCGGCTTCTGCGGCCTCTTCGGCCTCCGCTCCATCGGGCACGGGACCCGACTGCTCCACGATGCGCAGGAGTGACGGCGCGGGCCGCCCCTCCGCACGGGGCTCCTCACCTTCCAGAACGCCTTCCATCAGATCGACAGTGACGCTGTCGGCGAACTGCGGTATGACCACCTCGGTGACCTGCCGTGCCGTGGTGACCATGTCCAGTGTCGTACCGATACGGACGCCTGCCCGCACCATGAGGGCCAGCCTCTGCTGAGCCCGGTAGCGCTCGGTGATGTCGAATGCGTCCTCGCACACGCCCAGCACATGGCCGCGGGCGTCCTCCAGCCGGTAGTACGAGCAGGACCAGACGTGGTCGTTATCCGGGTCGACGGGCGGGCGGCCCCGGTAGAGCAGGTCGACGACCGGTTCGCCGGTGGCCAGCACGTAGCGCATGACCTCCTCGATCGTGGACGGATAGCCCGGGGAGACGACCTCGCCCCGTGCGTACAGCTCATTCGTGCGCTTGCCGATGAACTCCTCGAGCGGCCGGCCGATCTCCTCCCCGTACGCGGTATTGGCCCAGGAAACGCGGAGGTCCGTGTCGTAGATGCCCAGGCCGACGGGGGACTGCGTGGCCAGCCCGCGCAGCATCGCCTGGTGGGCCTCCCAGAGGCGCAGCGGCTCCAGATCGGCCGCCACGAGAATGCGTGACGGGCCCTGCCCTTCCACGGCCAGCGCGCATACGGTCGTCGCCACCTGGAGCACATGGCCGTCCCGGTGCCGTGCGATGCGCGCCTCGCTGTGGCACAGGCGGCCGGGGGCCGACTCGAGCAGCCGGATCAGCTCGGGCTCCTCTGTCGGGCGGCCCACCAGCAGCGTGTCCAGCCGATGCCCGAGGATCTCGCGCGGCGGGTAGCCGAGGAGCTGTTCGGCCATCGGGCTCCAGCCGATGACCACGTCCTGGGCGTCCAGCACCACCGTGGCCGCCCTTGTGACGTCGAGCGGTCCACGGAAGTCGACGTTCTCGGCCGTGCTCCCCGCACTCATGGCATCAACCCAGCCCGGGTTCATTACCTACAGAATCGATCCCGAGCGAGGCGGGCACAACCGCAGGCGCGCGGTGATGAACCCCGCGCAGCCCCGGGCCCGCCCCTGGGCCGGACGTGTGGGTACAGAGCAGGGGTCATCGGACGACTTCCGCCGCCGGCACGGACGCACGGTGTATTGACAGGGATACGACACCGCTCATTCATCAGACATCCGATGAATTCCCGTCCTGGGTCACCTTGTCTGCTGGTGCCCAGCGATGCGGGCGGGGACGACCTGGCGCACTCCGGCTGGCCGGTCTGCCGCCTCGCGGCCTCCTGCACCGGAGTGCTGGAGGCCGCCCGGTCCCCCACCGCCGCCCTGAGCACGGGTGAGCGGGCCGGCGTCTTCTCGGGCGCGGCCGTACGGGGCTACCGCCTGTGAGCCCGGGACTCAGCCCGGGACTCAGCCCGTCACGGCCGTCCGGTCGGCGCCGACAGCGGCTTCGGCGATCGCCAGGGCCGTGGCCATGATGGTGAGTTGAGGGTTCACCTCTGGGCAGCCGGGCAGCGCGGAGCCGTCGGCGATCAGCACGCCGCGTACGCCCCGCAGCCGGCCGTACGGGTCGGCGGGCGCGGTCTGCGGGTCCGCGCCGATCGCCACCGTCCCGGTCGGATGGAATGCGGACAGATGCATCTGACGTGCACTCACCCCGCTCAGCAGACCGGCGAGTTCGGCGGCGGACCGGGCACGCGGAGCGGCCGGGATGCCGGTGAGGACCTCTTCGGCACCCGCCGCGAAGAGCAGCCTGCCCATCGCGTCGACCGCGCGCAGCAGACGCCGTCCGTCGCGCGGGTCGAGGTCGTAGCGCAACAGGCTCCGCCGGGCGCCGAGGACACGGCCCGACGGCCGGTCGGCGACCATCGCGCCGAGCGTGGCGAGGGATCCCGCGTCCTCCAGTTCCGTGCGCAGCTCGCGGCCCACACCGGGCAGGACATGTGAGCCCATGCCCGGAGGCCCGGCCGTCGCCTCGATGAGGATGCCGTCGCCGTGCAACTCCTCGACACCGACGCTCTGCAGGACGCCCTGCCAGGCGGTGACCGGTTCCGGGAAGCGCCCGGCGACGCTGCACGCCGGATGGACGGCGAGATTCCGCCCGAGTCGCGGGTGTGCGCCCAGGCCCGAGCGGCGCAGCAGCGGCGGGGACTCCAGCGCCCCGGCCGCGACGACCACCAGCGGGCTGAGGATCTCGAAGTCCGAGCCGTCGGGCCGCCGGACGGTGACACCGCAGGCGCGGGGGCCGCCGGGCCGGTCGGGGTCGGTGAGGACACGCCGTACCCGCGCCGCGGTGACGATCCGCGCCCCGGCGGCGCAGGCGTCGGGCAGTACGGACAGCTGGACGCTCTGCTTGGCGCCGGTGGGACAGCCGGCGACGCACTGGCACGAGCCCCTGCAGCCGGGTGCGTTGCGGCGCAGCGGGCCCGCCTGCCAGCCGAGCCGCTCGGCACCGAGCAGAGCCGTACGGCCGTTGCGGCCGAGGACGTCCAAGGACTGGGTGGCGACCCGCAGCGTGCGCTCGACCTCGTCGAGACGCTCGCCGAAGGACCCGGCGTCGGCGAGTCCGACTCCGAAGCTCTCCCGCCAGCGCTCCAGCACATGGTCCGGAGTGCGGTAGCAGGTACCGCAGTTGACGACGGTGGTGCCGCCGACCGCGCGGCCGACCGGCAGCACGACGGGCGGGTTCCCCAGCGCCACCGTCGCTCCGCCGTCGCGGTACAGCTCCGTGAATCTGTCCAGCGGTGCCCGCCGCCCGAACTCAGCGGTGGTGTGCCGGCGCCCCTCCTCCAGGACGACCACGCTCATCCCGGCGCGGGCGAGCGCACGGGCCGCGATGGCGCCGCCCGCGCCCGAGCCGATGACCACGGCATCGGCGCGCGACCGGTCCGGCCAGGCGGTCGACGGCACACAGTCCAGCGGCGGATCGGCGGGCGGCGGGGCACCCAGGGCGCCGCCCGGCTCCTCGTACAGCATCCGTTCGGTCCCCGCGGCCAGCATCACCGGCACCTTGACGGCGTCCAGCAGCGGCAGCAGCGCGGGCCGGGCGGCCAGCGAGGCGAGTACGCTCTCGCGCTCGGCCGGGGTGAGACGGCCCAGCCGCCGTCCGGTGCGGGCGGTGGCGTACGCGTCGATGGCCCGCGCGGCACCGCGCACCCCGGCGCGCGCGGGCCGCGGCATCGCGGCGAGCACGCCCTCCAGGCGCCGGGGGACGGCGCCGGTCCAGGGTGCTGTGCCGTCGTCGGCGAGCAGCGCGGCGACCAGGCCGCCCAGGCCGCCTCCGGATCCCGGGCTCATCGGTCACCCACCTCTGCGTGCGCGGTGCCCCGCAGGGACCATTCCGCTTCCGTGCGCCAGCGGCCCCACCACCGTTCCAGGACGACGCGCGCGTCGGCGGTCTCGCTGTTGCGGCACACGGCGGCGCCCCCGTCCGGGTCGGTGTAGTCCAGCGCGAGGGTGCGGTCCTCGGGCTGCGTCACGGTGACGCCGATCCGGCGCAGCCCGGACCGGCCGGTGACGGTCCAGACGGGCAGCCCGATCCGGGCACGGAAGCGGCCGAGGCCCGCCCAGCCGACGGCGCTGCGCTCCGCCCGCCGCGGCCACGTACGGCCGTCCTTGCGCAGCCGCAGGAACGCCAGCGGCGGGAGCCTGTCGAGCCCGGGCCTCATCGATACCGCGGCGACGATCTCCAGGACGTCGCCGTCACCGAGGTCCGCGTGCAGCCAGGCCCAGCGGCGGGCGTTGCCGTGCCCGTAGATCCGGGCGGTCGCACCCGGCGCGTCCGCCAGCCGCAGCTCGCCTCCGTCGTATCGCACGGTGCCGGTGTACGCGGCGCGGGGCGAGGGGACGATCTGCGCGGCCGGCAGCACCTCATGCCGCCAGGACCAGCGCGGAAAGGTGTAGAGGGGCTCGCCCTCGGGACGTTCGGTCAGGTCCCAGCGGAACGGTCCCGCCGCGCCGCGCAGTTGGCCGGGCCCGGCCTCGATGCCGTCGGCGGAGAAGCCGTCGGGACCCGGCTTCCACGGCTCGGGCCCGAACCGGGCATGCCGGACCGGGCCGTCGGGCGGGAAGAGGGCGACCCAGCCGTGCGCGCACGCGGGCGATCCGTCGGTGGGCGCGGTCAGTCCGTGGTGCAGCCACAGTCCGGTCCCGGTGGCCGGGTCCGTCACGGTGGTGTACCAGACCTCGGTGCGCCCGGGACGGCCGTCCCAGCGCGGCGCCAGGTGGCCCCTCGATTCCTGGGGGCGGGGGAAGCGGAAGCTCGCCAGGAACGGCAGGAGCCCGGTCGCCGGGAAGCGGAGCGTGCCCTGCCCGGCCTCCACTCCGTCGACCAGCAGAGTGAAGGGCAGCACGGTCAGGGACGCCACCGGCCGCAGCAAGGACACGGACTTCCAGCCGTCGAGGGTGTAGCCGCCCTGTGCCGTGAAGTCCAGCCGGTAGCGGATCCGGCGCCTGGCCAGAGGCGAGATCTCCAACTCGCCCCGGACATGCGGATCGTCGGCCCAGCCCGCTATCCGTATCCGGCCGGTCGCCCGGCCTTCGGTGCTGCGGTGCGGCAGCAGCACCCCGTCCGTCCGTACGGTCAGGTCGAGCCGTACGGCCCGGGGCTCGCTCTCCCCCGCGAGGCGCACCGACCCGGTCATGGTCTCCGAGAACACCGTCTCCCGGCCGTTCACCGGGCGATCCCCAGACTCTCGAGCATGATCCGCTCGGTCGCGGCCAGATACGCGTCGGCCGCCGCCCGGGCGCCGGCCCGGTCGCCCGACTCCACCGCGGCGACGATCGGTTCGAGCCGCCCGTGGGCCGCACCGGGGTCCAGGAACGGGCCCACGAGGTGGCCGCGCAGGGGCAGATAGGCGTTGAAGAGGGTGTTGGTCAGCAGGCCGTACACGCGGTTGCCGGTGGCCCGGGCCAGCGCGCGGTGCACCTCGGCGTCCGCGAGCTGCCCCGCGTCACCGCCCTCGGCGGCCGCGACGGCGCTGAGCAGCTCGCGCAGTTCGGCACGTTGCTCCCCGGTGGCCTTCGCGGCGGCGCGCTCGGCGATCAACGCGCCGATACTGCGCCGTACTTCGAAGATTTCGCCCAGCCAGTCCGGGCTGTGCCGCACCAGCATCGGCAGCAGATCGGCGCCGCCGAGCCGCGCGAAGTCGCGCACCCGGGTGCCGACGCCGTGCCGGGTCTCCAGCAGTCCGGCCTGCACGAGGCGGCCGAAGGCGTGTTTGAGGGTGGTGCGGGTGACGCCGTAGCCGTCGGCGAGCTCCCGCTCCGGCGGCAGATAGCTTCCGGTGGGGTGGCGTCCGGCGAGGATGTCCTCGCGGAGCCTGCCCTCCAGTACGTCGACGATCGTCTCGCGCGGCAGTGTCTCCACGGCTCGCTCGCTCCCTGATCGGTTGAGTGGATGAGCCACTCAACCACGCGGTATCCGTCGACACAAGAGGGTAGGACCCGATGGGTACCTGCATCGCACAACTTCTGCTACTGATAGGTAACCTGGCAGTAGTCGGGAGTCGGAGAGGGGTTTCAGCCATGGCCGTGCCGCAGGACTCGCCCGAGTCCGCGTCCTTCTTCGAACCGTTGGCCGAGAACCGTTATGCGCCGACGGCCGGCACCCGCGGCCCTTGGGACGCCGAGTCACAGCACGCGGGCCCGCCCGCGGCGCTGCTCGGCCGCGCGATCGAACGCCGGCCGGGCGCCCGCGAGGACATGCGGCTGGCCCGCATCACGTACGAGATCCTGCGCCCGGTGCCGATCCGCCCGCTCGAGGTGGAGGTGCAGGTGCTGCGCGCCGGCCGGGGCGTCGAGCTGCTGGAGGCTTCGCTGGTGTCCGAGGGCGGGGACGTGGTGATGCGGGCGCGGGCACTGCGGATCAGGGCGGCGGCCGAGCCGGTGTCCCCGGCGGTCGCACAGGGCCCGCAGGTGGCCGGCCCGGGGGAGTCCGAGGTGAAGCCGTTCTTCTCGGTGCCGTGGGACATCGGATACCACACGGCGATGGAATTCCGCTTCGCCCAGGGCGCGTTCACCGAGAACGGGCCGGCGCAGTGCTGGATGCGGCCGCGGCTGCCGCTCGTGGCGGGGGAGGAGACCGGCGGGCTGGAGCGCGTCCTGCTGGCGGCGGACTCCGGCAACGGGCTGAGCAACGTCCTGGACTTCGGCACCCATGTCTTCATCAATCCCGATCTGACGGTGCATCTGCACCGCCACCCGGTGGGGGAGTGGGTCTGCGTCGACGCCCGTACGAGCATCGACGCGGCGGGCATCGGGGTGGCGGACGCGGCGCTGCACGACGAGAAGGGGCCGATCGGCCGGAGCGTGCAGAGCCTCTTCGTGGCCCCGCGGGACTGAGGCCGCCGGGTGCCGGGTGCCGGGTGCCCGGCGTCGGGAGCCGGGCGCCGGCAGCCGGGAGCCGTGCGAGCCTGGAGACGGACCTGCATCCGGCGGGCTCGGCTGTCCGTACGCGGCTGCGCTTCTTCCTGCGCGGTCGCCATCCCGGGGCCGCCAGGAGCATGGAGTGCACCGGTGAGGCGTTCCACGCCTGGCGCCCACGCCGTGACCCGCGGGACGGCCGCCGGCGGGTGGCCGCGTAGATGGTGGAGGGGTTCGCGGCGCTGGACGGCAACGCGCACCGGCTCCTCTCCGCGCCCGGAACGGGCCTGGAGACCTGACACGAATCCTGGTCTGTACCAAAATCTTGACGCCTCGTCACCTCGCCCCTTGAATCAGGCGGTGAAGCATGTCGGGTTTCCCCGAGCTTCTCTCCCCCCACCTGGATGTGATGTCGTTGAACCCGTCCCGGAACGTCCGCCTGCGCCAACTCCTGTCCGTCCCCGTCCTCCTGGCGTTGAGCTGGACCGCCGTCACCACGGGACCCGCTGCCGCGGGCGCCGCACCCGGGCCCGCCCCCGCTTCCCCCGCGGCCACCACGGCCGCCGGCTTCAGCGACGACTTCGACGGGCCCGCGGGGTCCGCCGTCGACAGCGGCAAGTGGCAGACCGAGACGGGCGACAACGTCAACAACCACGAGCGGCAGTACTACACGGCGGGCAACCGCAACGCGGCTCTCGACGGCCGGGGCCATCTGGTGATCACCGCGCGCAAGGAGAACCCGGCGGACTACTCCTGCTGGTACGGCCGCTGCGAGTACACCTCGGCCCGGCTGAACACCGCGGGCAGATTCACCCAGGCGTACGGGCACGTCGAGGCCCGGATGAAGGTCCCGCGCGGCCAGGGGATGTGGCCCGCCTTCTGGATGCTGGGCCACGACATCGGCCACGTCGGATGGCCCGACAGCGGCGAGATCGACATCATGGAGAACGTCGGCTTCGAGCCCGGAACGGTGCACGGCACCCTGCACGGCCCCGGCTACTCCGGCTCCGGCGGCATCGGAGCGGCCTACACCCTCCCCGGCGGCCAGGCCTTCGCCGACGCCTTCCACACCTTCGCCATCGACTGGTCCCCCGACTCGGTCACCTGGTCGGTGGACGGCACCGTCTACCAGCGCCGTACGCCGGCCGACCTCGGCGGCCGCAGCTGGGTGTTCAACAAGCCGTTCTTCCTCATCCTCAACCTGGCCGTCGGCGGCTACTGGCCCGGCGACCCCGACGGCAGCACCGCCTTCCCGCAGCAGCTGATCGTCGACTACGTTCACGTGTCCGCCGGCGCCAAGGGCAGCGGCGGTGGCGGCACCGGCCGGAACGCCGGCCCGGAGGCGAAGGACCGCGGCTGACCGCGGCTCCGCGGCCGGCCGGGGCGTAGACCTCCGGCGCCGGCCGGCCGCACCGCACCCCCTGCGCGCCCCCGTCTCCGCCCCGCTGGCCCGGAGCAGCCCGCCCGTGTTCCATGGAAGGGAGACCCTGGAGGAGGGACACGGCGATGGCGCCGACACCTGCCCGGCGCGGAGCAGCACCCGACGAGCGCCCGCCGAGCCTGGGATCCGTGCAGGCGGTGGTCTTCGACACCGACGGTGTGATCACCGACTCCGCAACGGTGCACGCCGCGGCCTGGAAGGAGGCCTTCGACGCCTGCCTGCGGGACTTCCCGCCGGCCGACCCGGCCGCCCGCCGCCCGTTCGACCCCGGTGAGGACTACCGGCGCCACGTGGACGGCAAATCCCGGCTGGACGGAGCCGAGGCCTTCCTGGTCTCCCGCGGACTGCGGCTGCCCGCCGGGGACCCCGGAGATGAGCCCGGCACCTCCACCGTCGCGGCCGTCGCGGCGCGCAAGGAGCAGTTGTTCACCGCAATGCTGCGGGAGCACGGCGTCGACGCCTATCCGGGCACCGTACGGCTCCTGGACGTGCTGAACGGCCAGGGCCTGCCGTGCGCGGCCGTCTCGGCCTCGCGGCACGCCCCCGAGCTGCTGTCCGGCGCCGGAGTGCTGGACCGGTTCGAGGCGCTGGTGGACGGCACCGAGGCCGCGCGCCTGCGGCTGCCCGGCAAACCGCATCCGGCGCTCTTTCTCGAGGCCGCACGACGGCTCGGCACCGGCCCCGCCGACACCGCCGTGATCGAGGATGCGCTGGCCGGCGTCGAGGCGGGCCGGCGCGGCGGATTCGGCCTGGTGATCGGCGTGGACCGGACGGCGGAACCGACCGGCGCCGCCGATCTGCTGGAGCACGGAGCCCATCTGGTCGTCCGCGACCTCGCCGAGCTGCTGTCCGGCCCCGCCGTTCCCCGCACCGGGCCCCCGGGGGGCTGACGATGCCCGGGTGGACCTGGGAATACGTCGGATACGCCCCGGCCGAGGAGCGGCTGAGGGAATCGCTGTGCACCCTCGGCAACGGCTACTTCGCCACCCGGGGCGCGGCGCCCGAATGCGTCGCCGACGATGTGCACTACCCGGGGACGTACGCCGCGGGCTGCTACAACCGCCTCGTCTCGATGGTGGCCGACCGGCAGGTCGAGAACGAGGACATGGTCAACCTGCCGAACTGGCTGCCGCTGCGCTTCCGCGTCCGCACCGGCGGAGGCTCCGGAGCGTGGTTCTCCCCGGACGCCGCGGAACTCCTGGAGCACCGCCAGACCCTGGACCTGCAGAGCGGCATCCTCACCCGCCGTCTGCGCTACGAGGACGCGGACGGCCGGCGGCTGCGGGTGGACCAGAGCCGCCTCGTGCACATGGAGGACCCGCACCTGGCGGCGCTGCGTACCGAGTTCACGGCCGAGGGCTGGTCCGGTGAGGTGGAGGTGGAGTCGGCCCTCGACGGCGAGGTGACGAACGCGGGCGTGCACCGCTACCAGGACCTCAACGGCAGCCATCTCACCCATGTCGAGACCGGGGCCGTGGAACCGGAGACGATCTGGCTGCGCTGCCACACCAACACCTCCGACATCGGCATCGGCATGGCCGCGCGCACCACCGTCACCGGGCACGCGCCCGCCACGTACCCGGTCTCCCGGCTGCACCTCACGCATCTGCGGGCCGCACATGTGCTGCACGTACCGGTCGAGGACGGCCGGGCCACCACCGTCGACAAGATCGTCGCCCTGCACACCTCCCACGACCCGGCGATCGGCGATCCCGTCCAGGCGGCCGTGGACCAGGCCGTCGGTGCTCCCGGCTTCGCCGGGCTGCTGGACTCCCACCGGGCCGCGTGGGAAGTGCTGTGGCGGCGCGCGGAGTTGGAGGTCCCCGGCGAGGCAGGCCTCATCCTGCGGCTGCACCTGTTCCACGTACTCCAGACGCTCTCGCCGCACACCGAGGACCTGGACGTGGGGGTGCCGGCCCGCGGACTGCACGGCGAGTCCTACCGGGGCCATGTCTTCTGGGACGAGCTGTTCGTCCTGCCCTTCCTCAATCTGCACTTCCCCGAGGTCTCCCGGGCCCTGCTGAACTACCGTCACCGGCGGCTGCCGCAGGCCTGCCGCGCGGCCGGTGACCTGGGGCGGGCCGGGGCCATGTACCCCTGGCAGAGCGGCAGCGACGGGCGCGAGGAGACCCAGCAGCTCCATCTCAACCCGCGGTCGGGCCGCTGGCTGCCGGACCACTCCTGGCTCCAGCACCATGTCGGCTCCGCCGTGGCGTACAACGTGTGGCAGTACTGCGAGGCGACCGGAGACACCGAATACCTCCAGACCAAGGGCGCGGAGATGCTGCTGCAGATCGCCCGCTACTGGGCCGACAGCGCCGTGCTCGACCCCGGCTTCGGCCGTTACTGCATCCGGGGCGTGGTCGGCCCCGACGAGTACCACGACGCCTATCCGGACGCCGCCGCGCCGGGCCTGGACGACAACGCGTACACCAATGTCACCGCCGCCTGGGTGCTCGGCCGGACGCTGGATCTCGTAGGCGGTCTGCCCGAGCCGCGACGGCAGGAGCTGTTCGAGCACACCGGGGTGACGGATGACGATCTCGAGCGCTGGTACGACGTCTCCCGGCGGCTGCGGGTACCGTTCCACCAGGGTGTCATCAGCCAGTTCGACGGCTTCGGCGATCTCGTCGAGCTGGACTGGGGCGGCTACCGCGAGCGGTACGGGGACATCCGGCGGCTGGACCGGATCCTGGAGGCCGAGGGCGACACCGTCAACCGCTACCAGGCCTCCAAACAGGCCGACGTCCTGATGCTCGGCTACCTCTTCTCACCCCTCGAGCTCTCCCGGCTGTTCCGGCGGCTCGGATACGAGCTGGACGACACGACCTGGCAGCGCACCGTCGACTACTACCTGCACCGCACCAGCCACGGATCCACCCTCAGCGGACTCGTCCACGGCTGGGTGCTGGCCCGCGTACGGCGCGCCGAGGCCTGGACCTTCGTCCGGGAAGCCCTGGAGGGCGACGTCGCCGACCTGCAGGGCGGCACCACCGGCGAGGGCATTCACCTCGGTGCCATGGCCGGGACCCTCGACCTGGTGCAGCGAGGGCTGACCGGCCTCGAGACCCGCGACGACGCTCTCTGGCTCGACCCCGTGCCACTGCCGGAGCTGTCCGAGTACGGCTTCTCCCTCCGCTACCGCGGGCACTGGGGCGTGGACCTGCGCCTGCGGCGCGGCAGGATGCGGATCGGCGTCCCGGCCTCCTCGGAGCCGCCGATCCGGGTGGTGCTGGGAGGCCGGTCGATCACCATCGCCCCCGGCGAGGCGTTCCGGCTGCGACTGCCGTACGGGTGAGCGCCGTCGGTCGGGACGGACGAGCCGTCAGCCGAGACGGGCGAGTCGTCAGTCGAGGCGGGCGGCCGCCGCCGTCAGTCGGGCCGACGGCGACGGGGCCACGCCCGCCGGCCGAAGGAGCGCGCCGCATACCGCATCCGGCGGACCGGAGTCAGTCCGCCGGGGGCCTGCCGGTGCCGGTCGAGCTCCTCCACCAGCCACTGGGAGCGCCGTTCGACATCCAGCTCGTTGAGGAGCCGGTCGACATTGGCCAGCAGGGCCCCGTGCAGCTCCCACCGGTCCCGTTCCTCCGCGGAGCGGCTCAGCAGCAGGTCCGCGATCCGCTGCCGGTCCTCGCGCCCCTCGGCCAGCGCCCGGGCCAGTTCCTCCTCCGCCACCTCGGCATTGGAGCTGACCTGAGCGGTGATCAGGCGCCCGAAACTGTCCACGGCGTCCGCGATATGGGTGAACAGCTCGCTCAGAACCGCCGCCACCTCCCCCTCGTACACCGGCTCGTTCTGCTGCCGGTGGGACAGATCCGTCAGCGACCGGCACAGCGTGCGCAGCACCACGGCGCAGATCTCGAGCGTGTCGAGTCCGCTGCGCAGCACCAGCCGGGCGAGAAGGCCGTCGCGCACCCGCGGATTGAAGCGCATGCTTTCTTCGGCCCTGTTCAACGCGGCGTCCACCTGGGCGATCTCGTTGTCCAGAACGCGCGCCGCATGGAGCCAGCGCACCGCGTCGTCCCGGGTCGCCCCCCGCTCCAGCTCACGCGAGATCTGCATCAGCAGAGACCGCATCCGGCGGGCCAGGTCCGCGATGGCCTCGCCCGCGGGTTCCACGAGCACCGGGGGAGCGACCAGCGCGTTGAGCAGCACTCCGGTCACGGCGCCGATCAGTGTCTCGGCCACCCTGCTCCAGGCCGCCTGTGCCACATGCGAGACACCCAGGACGAGCATCGCGCTGATCGCCACCTCCGGCACGAACTCGTCGACCCGCACCACGTGGCCGATGACCAGCGAGGCGAGGATGAGCAGCCCCAGGCTCCACCAGCTCAGCCCGACCAGCGCACTGAAGCCCGAGGCGATCAGCACCCCCGCCACCACGCTGTTCACCCTGCGCAATCCCGTGGTCAGGGTCGCGTACAGGCTGACCTGGACGACCAGCAGCGCCGTCAGCGGAGCGAGCAGCGGCGGCGGACCGCTGGTGATGAGCCAGTCCGCGGCCGCGAAGGCGAGCGTGGCGCCCACCGTGCAGCGCACCGTCTGTACGACGATCGGCTCGTTGCGCCTCCGGGCGAGGTCGATGAGGGGCTCCGGGACTCCTGGCACAATCCCCATATATCCCACCAGGATCAGGACGAACACCGGCCACGGCCCATCCGGTGGGGCCGATGGGCGGAGCGAGCCGGTGAATGGGACAGTGGCGACATGTCGGCCTCAACACATGCGGTACACGGAGCGCCGTGCTGGGTCAGCTTGATGACGCGTGACCTGGAAGCCGCGCATAACTTCTATGCAGCGGTACTGGGATGGACCTACCGGACCGGGTCGCTGGGGCCGGATTTCTCCGTGGCCCTCGCCGGCGACGTGCCCGTCGCCGGCATCGGAGCCCTCGCGCACACCATGGGGGTCCCCGTCTCCTGGACCGCCTACTTCGCGGTCGACAGCGCCGACGTCACGGCGGCCCGGATCCGCGAGCGCAGCGCCACGGTGGCCGTCGGGCCCCTCAGCATCGGCAAGGGCCGGGCCGCGCTGGCGGCCGACCCGGCCGGCGCCGTGTTCGGCTTCTGGGAGGGCGAGGTGCTCCCGGGCTGGCAGGTGGGGCTCGGTCAGGCCCCGGCATGGCTGGAGCTGCGCACCCGCGACGCCTTCGCCTCGGCCATCTTCTACGGGCAGGTCTTCGACTGGGCATCCGGCCGTCCGGACTGCTGCGAAGTCGACTACGAGGACGACGCGGTGTTCGTACGGTCCGGCGGGCACATTGTGGCCAGTCTGCGCGGCGGCGCTGTCGAAGCGGACCCCGACCCCCAGGTACGGCCGCGCTGGCACGTCTACTTCCGGGTGGCGGACGTGGACGCCGCCGCCGAGGCGGCCGTACGCGCGGGTGGCACGGTCACCTTCCCGCCGAGCGACTCCCGCATAGGGCGGGAGGCGACGTTGCGTGACCCGCACGGCGGTCTCTTCACGGTGACCTCCACGGTCTAGGCACGGGGTGCGGGCCCGCGCTCGTGCGGACGGGCCGAGGCGAACGGACGGGGTGAGGCGACGGGCGGCGTCCCCCGCCCGCACGACCGCCGCCCCGGCCCACCCGCCGTCCACAGCGCCGCAGCCAGGCCGGGCAGAGGCCAGGCCGGAGTGCGCCGACAGGCCGTCCCGGCCCGGGGCGGCTAGCGTGAGCAGCATGCAAGCAGCGCTGCGTACGGAACGCCTCGTGGTGCGCTCCTGGGCCGTCTCGGATGCCGAGGCGGCGCTGCAGATCTACGGCGCCGAGGAAGTGGCGCACTGGCTGACGCCCGCCATGCACCGGGTCGGCGATCTGCCCGCCATGCGGGCGGTCCTCCAGGCGTGGGAGGAGTCGCAGCCCAATCTGGTACGTCCCTCGGGACGGTGGGCCGTCGAGCGGCAGGAGGACAGCCGCGTGGTCGGCGGCATGGTCATCCGGATGCTGCCGCCCTACGACGAGGACCTCGAGATCGGCTGGCAGCTCAGCCCCGACGCCTGGGGGAACGGCTATGCGACCGAAGCTGCGAACGCGCTGGTCCGCTGGGCATTCGAGCAGGGCGTGGACGAGCTGTTCGCCGTCTCCCGGCCCAACAACACCAAGGCAGCGGCCACCGCGCGCAGGATCGGGATGGAGTGGGTGGGGGAGACCACGAAGTACTACGGCATGCGGCTCGAGGTGTACCGGATCCGCCCCTCGGACCTGGAGGAACCGGTCCGGATGCCCACGGACGACATGACCCGGTGACCCGGGCACGGGACCGACCGAGAACCGACCGGATGGAGCAGTTGTGGATCCCCGTGTCTCCGACAGCGCCGAGCGGTCGCGCTTCGAGATCTTCGACGGTGACGATCTCGCCGGATTCGCCGAGTACCACCGCTACCGGGACGAGCTCGCGCTGACCCACACCGAGATCGGCTCCCGCTTCGAGGGCCGCGGGCTGGGCGGGACGCTGGTGCGCACGGTCCTCGACACGGCGCGGGAGCAGCGGCTCGCGGTGCTGCCTTACTGCCCCTTCGTGCGCCGCTGGATCCACCGGCACCCCGAGTACGTGGACCTCGTACCGGCCGCGCACCGCGAGCGGTTCGCGCTCTGAGGACGCTCTGAGGGACGTTCGGGCGGACGCCCAGGGCGGCGGACCCGGTGTGGCGCCCGCCGTCCCGTCGGCGGGCGCCAGCTGCGTGGGGCGGGAGGCCCGAGCTCACAGCCCGCCACCCCACAGGGACGGACCCGTCCGGGTCCGACCGGCTGCTACCGGTTGGAACAGGCGTTGCCGACCGAGGGGTTCAGCACGCCGACCACGCTGACGGTGTTCCCGCAGGCGTTGACCGGCACGTGGACCGGGGCCTGGACGACGTTTCCGGACAGGATGCCGGGGGAGAGAACGGCGGTGCCGTGCGCTCCGGAGTCGGCAACGGCGATACCGGCGGCACCGGAGAGGGCGGCACCGGCAGTGGCGGTGAGAACAGCGGCCTTGGCAATACGCGACATCACGCGAAACTCTTTTCTCAGTCGTACAGAACGAAGATCCCCGGCCCGCTGGAGGCAGGGAAACTGATTAACGCACCGCACCCGGAGGAGTTGCGCCCGCCGTGGGTATTAGCCCGATCGGGTGGATGTGGCCTTCGACGGCTCCGGCCCCGCCTGCGCGTGCGCGGCCGTGTCCACCCCCATGACCAGGGCCGGAGCCGTAGCCGATGGCCCGCTCAAGGCTCGACCACGATCTTGCGCCCCTGACCGGACCGGAACTGGTCGAGTGCCTGCGGGTACTGCTCCAGCGGCAGCCGGTGGCTGATGAAGATCTCCGGGTCGAGGACCCCGGCCGCGAAGAGCCCGGCCGCGCGCTCATAGCTGTGCAGCACGGCCATGGAGCCGGTGATGGTGATCTCCTGGTTGTAGATCCGGTACGGCTCGATGGTGGCCCTGGTCGCGTAGTCGGAGACGCCGAACTGCAGGAAGGTCCCCGCCTTCGCCACGCGTCCGAGGCCGTCCTGGATGGCCGCCTGGTTGCCGGTGGCGTCGATGACCACGTCCCAGCCGCGCGGCCGGTCCAGCTCGTCGGCGGAGGCGGCGGCACGGGAACAACCCAACCGCTCCGCCGTGGACAGCCGTTCCGGGTTGACGTCCAGCATGTCGACGCTGGTGGCGCCGGTGCGCTTGGCCAGCTCCAGCATCATCAGACCCATCGTGCCGGAGCCGTAGATCAGCACTTCCGCGCCCAGCCGGCTGCCGAGCACGTCATAGCCGCGGACCGCGCAGGACAGCGGCTCGATCAGCGCCGCGTCCCGTACGTCGACATGGTCGGGCAGGCGTACGCAGTTGGCGACCGGCGCCAGGGCGTACTCGGCGGCGCCTCCGGAGACGCTGACGCCGATCGCCGCCCAGCGGTCGCAGAGGTTGTTGTGGCCGATGCGGCAGTAACGGCACTCGTGGCAGTACAGGGAGGGGTCGACGGCGACCCTGTCGCCGACCGCCAGTTCGGTCACCTCGCTGCCGGTCTCCACGATCTCACCGGCGAACTCATGGCCGGGCACGATCGGAAGTGTGGGGGCGAACTCGCCCTGGAGGATGTGCAGATCGGTGCCGCACAGCCCGCATGCGGAGACGTCCACCACGACCTCCCGCGGTCCCGGTTTGGGGTCGGGGACGGTGGTGACGGTGACCTTGCCGGGGGCTTCGATGAGCGCGGCCCTCATTTGACGGCTCCTAGGGAGAGGCCCTGGACGAGCTTGTCCTGGGCGGCGAAACCTGCGGCGAGCACCGGCAGGGAGATGATGGTCGACGCGGCGCACAGCTTGGCGAGGAAGAGCCCTTCGCTGGTGACGACGCTGGTCAGGAAGACGGGTGCGGTCTGGGCGGTGACGCTGGTGAGCACCCGGGCGAAGAGCATCTCGTTCCAGCTGAAGATGAAGCAGATCAGCGCCGTGGCGGCGATGCCGGGACCGGCGATCGGGGCGACGACCCGGGCGAGGACCGTCGGCAGCCGGGCCCCGTCGATATGGGCGGCCTCGATGACGGACACCGGGACATCGGCGAGGAAGGACTGCATCATCCAGACGGCGATCGGCAGGTTCATCGACGTGTAGAGGATGACGAGCAGCCAGATGTTGTCGAGCATTCCGGTGTTCTTGGCGAACAGGTAGACCGGCAGCAGCCCGGCGACGACCGGCAGCATCTTGGTGGACAGGAAGAAGAACAGCACATCCGTCCACTTGCGTACGCGCCGGATGGACAGCGCGTACGCCGCCGGGAGCGCCAGCACGAGCACGAACACGGTGGAGACCACGCTCGCCGTCGTGGAGTTGATCAGTGGGGGCCAGGGGGTCGCTCCGCCGCCCGCGCCGAAGAATTCCCGGTATCCGTCCAGGGTGAGGGACGCGCCGAGCGACGGCGGGTTCGTGGCGGCGTCGGCCTCGGAGTGCAGCGAGGTCAGCACCATCCACGCCACGGGCAGGAAGAAGGCGACGCCGGTGAGCCAGGCCAGCAGGCCCAGCGCGGCGCTGCGGCGCCGGGCCCGGCGCGCGGCGGGCGGCAGGGGGAGAGCGGTGGAGGTCATGCGCGCGACACCTCATCGCGGAAGAGGGAGGAGACCACGCGCAGCGCGAAGGTCGCGATGACGATCGAGCCGATCACGACGAGCACTCCGGCGGCCGACGCCAGCCCGTACTCATGGGCCTCGTAGAAGGTGGTGTAGATGGTGTAAGGAAGGTTGGCGGTGTCCAGTCCGCCGCGGGTGATGGTGAAGACTGCGTCGAAGTTCTGCACGATGTAGATCGAGCCGAGCAGGACGCCGAGTTCCAGGTAGCGCCGCAGATGCGGCAGCGTGAGATAGCGGAAGATCTGCCAGCTGCTCGCGCCGTCCAGGCGGGCCGCCTCCACCATGTCCAGGGGGCGGCTCTGCAGCCCGGCCAGCAGGATCAGCATCATGAACGGCGTCCACTGCCACACCAGCGACGCCTCCACTGCGACCAGCGGCATGGACGAGGTCCAGTCAGGCTGAGCGGGTGTGGTGTCGCCGAAGAGCCCGGCGAGCCAGTGCAGAGCGCCGTTCAGCAGCCCGTACTCCGGGTTGTACAGCGCATGTTTCCACAACAGGGCCGCGGCGGCGGGGACCAGGAGGAACGGTGCGATGAGCAGGGTGCGGACCATGCCGCGCCCGAAGAACGTACGGTCCAGCAGCAGGGCCAGCAGCAGCCCGATGACCACGCTCACGATGACCACGGTGGCGGTCAGCAGGGCGGTCGTGAGGACCGAGTCGCGCAGATCCGCGTCACCGGCCACGGTGGTGTAGTTGGCGAGCCCGGTGAAGCGGCGGGAGCCGGGGGCGAGGGAGTTCCAGTCGAAGAGGGAGATCACCAGCGTTGCCACGAAGGGCAGTTGGGTGACGGCGATCAGGAACACCAGGGCGGGCAGGAGCGGGGCACGGGTGGCCCAGGCCTTCAGAGCGCGCGACCGGCGGGGCGGCGCGGCGCCGGGGAGCGGGGACGGCGCGCGGTGGGTGCGCGCCTTCAGCACAGTGGTCATCGGTCGCGGTACTCCTTGCCGACCTTCTCGGCCAGCTGCTGAGACTTCTTCAGGGCCTCGCCGACGGACTGGCGGCCGGCGATGGCGGCGCTGATCTCCTGGGAGACCTTGGTGCCGAGATCGGAGAACTCGGGGATGCCCACGAACTGGATGCCGATGGTCGGCCGCGGCTGAACACCCGGGTCGCGGGGCTTGGCGTTGCGTACGGACTCCTGGGTGACCCCGGCGAACGCTCCGGCTGCCTTCAGATAGTCGGGGTTGTCGTACGTGGAGGCGCGCTTGCCCGCGGGCACGTTCGCCCAGCCGAACTCCTTGCCGACCAGAGCCTCGTACTCCTTGCCCGATGCCCAGGAGATGAACTTCCAGGCATTGTCCGGGTTCTTCGAAGCCTTCTGCAGCCCCCAGGCCCAGGTGTAGAGCCAGCCGGAGCTCTCCGTCCTGTCGACCGGGGCCTGTACGTAGCCGATCTTGCCCTTCACCGGGGACTTCGCGGCCTCCAGGGGGCCCGCGGCGGCCGTCGCGTCGTACCACATGGCGGACTTGCCCTGGGTGAGACTGTTCAGGCACTCGGCGTATCCGGCCTGGGCCGCGCCCGACTCACCGTGCTTGCGCACCAGGTCGACATAGAACTCCGTCGCCCTGGTGAACTCCGGTGAGGTCAGCCGGGCCTGCCAGTCCTTGGTGAACCAGGTGCCGCCAAAGGTGTTGACCACCGTGGTGAGCGGAGCGATCAGCTCACCCCAACCGGGCTGCCCGCGCAGGCAGATGCCGTTCATGCCCGGCTGCGCGCCATCGGCCTTCGCGGCGAGCCCGGCCACCTGCTTCCAGGTGGGCCGCGCGGGCATCTTCAGGCCCTTCTCCTCGAAGACGTCCTTGCGGTACATCAGGAAGGACGACTCACCGTAGAAGGGCTCGCCGTAGAGCTTGCCGTCGTCGGCGGTGAGGGACTCGCGCATCGGCGGGAGAATGTCGGCCTGGTCGAACGCCTTGTCCTTGGCGACGTGGTCGTCCAGGGGGAGCAGCCACTCGTTCTTGGCGTAGAAGGGCACTTCGAAGTTGCTGATGGTGGCCACGTCGTACTGCCCGGCCTGGTTGGAGAAGTCCTGACTGATCTTGTCGCGGACGTCGTTCTCCGGCAGCACCGTGAAGTTGACCTTGATTCCGGTCTTCTTGGTGAAGTGGTCCGCGGTGAGCTTCTGCAACTCGACCATCTGCGGGTTGTTCACCATCAGCACATTGATGGTGTCTCCGCCGGCGGAACCGGTTCCGCCGGCTCCGCTGCACGCCGCGAGGAGTGCCCCGGCGGCTGCGGCCACAACGGTGGTGCGTAGGCCGCGTCGTCCCTGGACAGGCATGAGAGTCTCCCGACTGCTCGTGTGGGCTGGGGGTTTCGGCGGGCGGTGGCGGTTTTGGGCGTACGGAACCGGACCACCCGCGGTGTGGTGGAGGGATGAGGCTGGAGTAGTCGGTGGCGGTGGGTGCGGCTCACACCCGCAGTACGTGGGGCCCCAGGAGGGAGTAGCGGTGAGCCTCGGTCAGCGGCAGGCCCGTATCGGTCACGATGGCCTCGACATCGGCCACTTCGGCGAACCGGCAGAAGCTGACGGCCCCGAACTTGGTGTGCACCCCGGCGAAGATCCTGCGCCGCGCCACCCGCATGACCTGTGATTTGACCTCGGACACCGCTGGGTCGGGTGTCGTCAGGCCGTGGCTGCGGGAGATGCCGTTGGCTCCGATGTACGCCAGATCGATGACGAAACCGGACAGCATGCGGGTCGCCCAGTGGTCGACGGTGGCCATCGTGCCGCCCCGGACCCGGCCGCCGAGCAGGAGCACGGTGGCGTGCTCGCGGGTCGCCAGCTCGCTCGCCACCGCCAGCGAGGCCGTGACCACGGTCAGCGGACGGTCCCGGGGCAGTGCTTCCGCGATGAGCTGGGGGGTGAAGCCCTCGTCGACGAAGACCGTCTCCGCGTCGCCGAGCAGATCGGCGGCGGCGGAGGCGATCCGGGACTTCTCCGGTACGTGCATGGTGGTGCGGAACGCCAGGGTGGTCTCGAAGCCCGCGCTCTCCACGGGATAAGCGCCACCGTGCGTGCGCCGTACGAGCCCGTGCTCCTCCAGGGCGTGCAGATCCCGGCGGACCGTTTCCTTGGACACACCGAAGTCCGCGGAGAGCTTGGCGACATCGACGGACCCCGCGCGCCGGGCCTGCTCGAGAATCCTTCGCCGTCGTTCCTCGGCGTCCACTCCGCACCTCCCTCGTTCTCGGCCGGACGGATGCCCGTTCGGGCTCCCGAGAACGTTTCTACAAGTGCGAACGTGCGGTGACCAGGCTCGTCACCGTAACGATCGTGACCGTTTGCGCCCGTTTCCCTCGGGGCATTCTGGCTGCACAGCACGGGGAAGCGCGGTTCCGGCGAGGTCGGCGGGTGCCCGAGGGAGCGTCCCGGAGGCCCACTTCGTGCCCGTTCCATGCGATGACGGCAGCCGCCGGACCCGGGCGGCAACCCGCGGCGACCGCGGACCGCCCGGCACGGTAGGGCCCTACGGTCCCCGCCCGGGACGCCGGAAAAATGGCGCGGTACTCGGTGGCGAGAACCGCGCCTGACCTCCGCTGTCCGTCTCCCGCGCTCGTTCCGGCGCGCAAGTCACACCCGTCCCCGCCCTGCCGACTACGGGCGGGGAGGCTTCACGCCACGGGCGTCATACCGAGTACGGCACCGGGTGCACCTCGCTGGCCGGGTGCCCCGTCCTCTCGTGAATGCGCTGCACCGCTTCCTTCGACGGGCCCTCGGACAGGCAGTAGACGGTGCCCGACTCGGGGTCGGCCCAGGCTCGTTCGAAGTGCACGCCCTCCTCGGCCTCGATGGCGAGGTCGGCCTGGTGAGCGGCTTTGAGCTCTTCGGCCGTGATCCCCTCCATGCCCTGATGGATGTCCATGAACTTGGTCATTGCTCCCGCACCTCCGGATTCTCTGTGCGCTTCCCGGCCTCGCGCGATCCGCTCGCCCGCCGACAGCGGAAACCGGGCCGTCGTGTCGGACAGTTCCGGTCCGGTGGCCGGCAAGGTGCCAGAGATCCAGGAGCCGTCACCGAGTACCGCGTCGGGCGGTCGGTGAAGCCTTCCGCGTATCCCTGGTCCAGCTCGGCCGTCGTCGTCTGCGTACCACCGCCCTGCCCTCGGCAGGGTGCCGGACATGGACGGCCCGCCTCTGCGCGCGACACCCGCACCAGGAATGGCCTGTGCGCTCCACGCTACGCCGGTCCGGCTCCGGCGGTGTGACCGGAGACCGGACCGGGGGAGGAGGCGAGCCGCGTCAGGTCGGGGTGAGCAGGCCGGGCCGGTCCTCCGGGCGGACCGCCGCGTGCTGGGCGGGAGCCCGGGGGGAGGGGACCCGGACCGCGGACGGGCCGCCGGCGGTCGCACCGTCGGCTCCGACGGACGCTCCGGCGGCGTCGGCAGTCGCGGCAGCCGCGACCGGGGGCGGGCTGCCGGCCACCGCGGAGGACCGCTGCCGCGCGGCACCGTCGACGGACAGAACCACCAGTCCCCAAGCGGTGAGCAGGCCGGCGGCGAGTGCCGGCAGGGGACCCGCCGAGCCGTGGCCGAAACTCTCGTCCAGCATCACGATGCCGACCGTTGCCGCGACCACCGGATTGACGACCGTCACGGTCGCCAGCGGCGCGGTCAGTCCTGCCCCGCGGTAGGAGGCCTGCGAGACGCCCAGCCCGGTGACGGCGAACAGTGCGATCACACCCAGGCCCGGCAGGCCGGCCGCCACGGAGGACGGCGACCACCCCTCGGCCACCGTTTTCACGAACACCGAGGCGACACCGAAGGACACACCGGCGGCGATGGCCAGGGTCACGCTGCGTACCGCCGGCCGGCGCACCCGCCGGCTCGCCAGGGCCAGGGCGGCTACGGCGGCGGCGGCGCTCACCGCCAGCGTGAACTGCTGGTCGGCGGAGAGCGGCCGGGAGCGGTCCGGGGCGACAAGCAGCAGAATTCCTGCCAGCCCGACCGAGACCATCAGCGCCCCGCGGAACCCGGCGGCCGTGACCGGCCTGCGGACCAGCAGCGCCGCCATCGGCAGTACGAAGACGACGGTCAGCACACCCAGCGGCTGGACCAGTGTCAGCGGCCCGAAACCCAGTGCCAGGACGTGCAGGGCCGCGCCCGCTCCGTTCAGGGCGACCGCGACCCACCAGTCCCGCCGCCGCATCAGCGCGGACCGCCCCTCCGCCGCGGTGGCCGCGACGCGCTCCTGGACGATGGCGGCCGCGGCGTACGACACCGCCGACACCAGGGACAGCAGCACCGAGAGCGTGAGGGAGCTCATGCCGGGTCCTGGCGGGGCGACGGGTTGCTGGTCATATCTCCAACGATGGCCGACAGGCGGGTAGATGTCGTCCTCTTCCGGTCGGGTCCCGGGGTACATCGCGCGGAGTACGCCGGGCGGCCGCCTCACCCCACCGGTGGATCTTCGCGCGGCCCCTCAGGGTCGTACGGTGCGCGGACCGGGCCATGGCGCGCGCCCGGGGCGGGTGCGGCGCGCCCGCTGCGACGACTCCGCGCGACGCTCGGCGTCCGGAGAACCGGCGCGGGCGCGGGTCCCCTCTCCCTCCGCCGTGGCGGAGGGGCCCGCGGAGGGCATCGAACGGGGAGATACGGGTCTGAACCGGCGTCGACGGGGTACCCATCGTGTTCGTCGGCGGTAGCCGCCGCACAGAGTTCCGAGATGTCCGGGAGGCATGTGATGACCACTCCCCGCCCCGACCCCGTACCACCCGTGCCCACCCCTCCTCCCGACCCCACAGGACCGCAGCCCGGTCCGGGCCCCGGGCCCGTACCCACGCCGGAACCCGATCCGATTCCGCCGGTCCCGCCGGGGCCGACCACACCCGACCCCGTACCCGGGCCGGAGCCCCTGCCCGCCCCGGCTCCTCCCGCCGGAACCGGAAGGAGCTGACCCGTGGATCTGCTCGATGCGTTCGACACGGCGCGGGCGGAGTTCGGCGGCCGGGTGCACGGGGTGGGAGCCGACCAGTGGTCG
>NZ_JBEXKU010000092.1:0-7341 GCF_040609575.1 Streptomyces sp. NPDC004647
TCCGGGGGGGGTCGGTGGGGCGGCGGGGGGGGGCCCGGTTTTCGCCCGGGGGGGGGGGGGGGGGGGGGCCCCGGGCCCCCCCCCCCCACGCCGGACGTCAGCCGAGCAGCTCGTATGCGGGCAGGGTGAGGAAGTCCGCGTAGTCCTCGTCGAGCGCGACCCGGAGGAGCAGGTCGTGGGCCTCGCTCCACTTGCCCGCCGCGAAGGCCTCCTCGCCGATCTCCTCGCGGATCGCCGCGAGTTCCTCGGCGGCGACCTTGCGGGCCAGCTCAGGGGTCGCCGTCTCGCCGTTCTCGAAGACGACGCCCGCGTTGATCCACTGCCAGATCTGGGAGCGGGAGATCTCCGCGGTGGCGGCGTCCTCCATCAGATTGAAGATGGCGACAGCGCCCAGTCCCCGCAGCCAGGCCTCGATGTAACGGATGCCCACCTGCACGGCGTTGCGCAGGCCGCCGTAGGTCGGCCTGGCGTCCAGCGAGGCGACATCGATCAGCTGACCGGCCGTGACGTGCACGTCCTCACGGAGCCGGTCCTTCTGGTTGGGTCTTTCGCCGAGCACCGCGTCGAAGGAGGCGCGGGCGACCGGCACCAGGTCCGGGTGCGCGACCCACGAGCCGTCGAAGCCGTCGCCGGCCTCCCGGTCCTTGTCGGCCTTGACCTTCTCGAAGGCGACTTTGTTGACCTCGGCGTCCCGGCGCGAGGGGATGAAGGCGGCCATGCCGCCGATCGCGTGCGCGCCGCGCTTGTGGCACGTACGGACCAGCAGTTCGGTGTAGGCGCGCATGAACGGCGCCGTCATGGTCACCGCGTTGCGGTCCGGGAGGACGAACTTCTGCCCGCCGTCACGGAAGTTCTTGACGATCGAGAACAGATAGTCCCAGCGGCCCGCGTTGAGCCCGGACGCATGGTCGCGCAGCTCGTAGAGGATCTCCTCCATCTCGTACGCGGCGGTGATCGTCTCGATCAGCACGGTGGCGCGCACGGTGCCCTGCGGGATGCCCACGTAGTCCTGCGCGAAGACGAAGACCTCGTTCCAGAGGCGGGCCTCCAGGTGCGACTCGGTCTTCGGGAGGTAGAAGTACGGGCCCTTGCCGAGGTCGATCAGGCGCTGGGCGTTGTGGAAGAAGTACAGCCCGAAGTCCACGAGGGCGCCGGGCACCGCGCGGCCGTCGAGCTGCAGATGCCGCTCGTCCAGATGCCAGCCGCGCGGCCGGGTCACCACCGTCGCGAGTTCCTCGGCGGGCTTCAGCGCGTACGTCTTGCCCTCGGGGCCGGCGAAGTCGATCCGGCGCTCGTAGGCGTCGATCAGATTGAGCTGGCCCAGGATGACGTTCTCCCAGGTGGGAGCCGAGGCGTCTTCGAAGTCGGCGAGCCAGACCCGGGCACCCGAGTTGAGGGCGTTGATGGTCATCTTGCGGTCGGTGGGACCGGTGATCTCCACGCGCCGGTCATCGAGCGCGGCGGGCGCCGGGGCGACCTGCCAGTCGCCCTCGCGGATGTGCGCGGTCTCGGTGAGGAAGTCCAGGCTGCTCGTCCGGGCGATCTCCGCGCGGCGCTCCTTGCGGAGGGCGAGGAGCTCGTCGCGGCGGGGGGTGAACCGGCGGTGCAGCTCGGCCACGAAGGAGAGTGCCGCCTCGGTCAGAACCTCCCCCTGCCGCTCCAGAGGCTCGGCGTCGACGATGGCCAGCGGGGACGGCGCTGGTGCGGACATGGGCTGTCACTCCATTCGGCGGGCGGTGCCCGGAGGGCCGCGGGATCTCCGGTCGGCGGCACGGGGTGCCGCTGGTCGGAGAAGCGGTCGCGGGCTCCGTCTGAGGTTCAGGGCGCTCTGACCAGTGGAGAGTAGTTTCCTCATGGTGGAAGTACAAGGTCTGTTGATGTCGAGAGAATCTTCGGGTGGCCGAGGGACGCCCGAATGGCTCCCAGTGCCACCCCGCCGCCGCGCCACGCCGTGGATCCGGACAACTGGACAGGGCCGCCCACCGGATGCGCCCGGATTCCGGGTCCGCCCCCCGGAGGCCGCCGGCGGCGCGGGGGTCTCGTGAGCGCACGCCCGTGACCCGCGGTCAGCCCAGCAGCCTCAGGTCCTCCGGGGTGTCGATGTCCTCGGGCGACGCGATGTCCGAGCAGTCGACGAGCGTGATCTCCCCCTCGTGTGCCCGGAGATAGCCCCGCGCGCCACGGTCGCCGACCGCGCTCGCGATCACCTCCGGCCAGCGGTCGGCGCCGAACAGTACGGGGTGACCGCGCCGTCCCTCGTACGACGCCGCGGCCAGACTCGACGGCGACGCGTAGCGCGCCAGTACGCGGGCGACCGCGTCCGCGCCGATCCCCGGCTGGTCCACCAGCGCCACGACCGCGGCCCGGGCGCCGCTGCCGGCGAGGGACTCCAGGCCGGCCCGGAGCGAGCTGCCCATGCCCTGCGCCCAGTCGGGGTTGTCGATCAGTACACAGCCGGGGAGATCGGCCCGGGCCCGCACAGTGGCGGCCGAGGCGCCCAGCACCACATGCAGCGGTGCGCAGCCACCGTCCCGCAGGGCGGCCGCCGCGTGCTCGACCAGCGGCCGTCCCCGGAAGTCCAGCAGGGCCTTGGGGCGGCCGCCCAGCCGCCGCCCGCCACCGGCGGCCAGCAGCAGCCCGGCGACGGGTGCGCCCCGGCCTTGCGTCGGTGAAGGTCCCATGCGCCCCTGCATACCGCATCGGGCGACACCGTGACGCGCCGCACCGCTTCATCCGGTGGGCGGATTGTGGGCCGAATTTCGCCCTCTGTGTGGCGCTCGGTGCGGAGAGTGGCGTTAACTGATCCGCGGCCTCTCGCGTTGGGGGAACGCGCCGTGGGGTCGGGCCTGAACCCGGAGGGGGAGAATCCGTTGGGGCGAAGCCAGGGGTCGGTCCGCGGCTGGTCGGCGGGCACCGCGGCAGTGGAGGGCGCCGTAGTAGTGGAGCAGAGGCGAGTGGTCGGCAGCGGCCAGGGCCGGCGGACGGAGGATCCGCGGGTGGCCGAGCTGTGTGCGGCCGTGTCACGGCTGCGCCGCGAACTCGCGAGTCACCCGGCGGACTTGTCGGACCGGGGTGTGGCGGAGGAGGAGCTCGCGGCCCTCGACGCGATGATGCGTGCCGGGACGCACGAAGTGCCCCGGCTGCGGCGTTCCCTGCTGCTGGTCGCGGGTGCGCTCGGCTCGGTGAGCGCGCTGGCACCGGCTCTCAGCGAGATGCGCCAGGTGATCGACAGCTTCGGTGATCTGCCGCGTCCGCGCTCCGGCGGCTGAACGGCCCGGAGTTGGCCGTACGAGCCGGACGAGCAGTGCGGACCGCTCGAGCGGTACGTACCGCTCGAGCGGTGCGGGCTGTGCGCCATACGGGCTGTGCCGTCGGGCGGTCGGCGGGTCCTGGCCTGTGCTCAGCCGCTGTTCCCGTTGTTGCCGACGTTGCCGGTCCCGGTCGCGGTCCCCGTGCCGGTCCCGTTGCTCGCGAGCGTGACCGACAGTTCGGCCGCGACCTGCTGAAGCAGCGGCACGATCTTCTCCGTGGCCGCCTCGGTCACCCGCCCGGCCGGACCCGAGATCGAAATGGCGGCGGCGGTCGGGGAGTCCGGCACGGAGACGGCGAGGCACCGGACCCCGATCTCCTGCTCGTTGTCGTCCACCGCGTAGCCGGCCTCGCGCACCTGGTCCAGCGCTTCGAGGAAGCCCTCCGGCGTAGTGATCGTCTTCTCGGTCGCGGCCGGCATTCCGGTACGCGCCAGCAGCGCCCGTACCTGCTCCGCCGGGGTGTCCGCGAGCAGCGCCTTGCCGACGCCCGTGGAGTGCGGCAGCACCCGGCGGCCCACCTCCGTGAACATCCGCATCGAGTGCCGTGAGGGAACCTGCGCGACGTACACCACCTCGTCGCCGTCGAGCAGCGCCATGTTCGCGGTCTCGCCCGTCTCCTCGACCAGCCGCGCCAGATACGGCCGTGCCCAGGTGCCCAGCAGCCGGGACGCGCTCTCGCCGAGGCGGATCAGCCGGGGGCCGAGCGAATAGCGCCGGTTCGGCTGCTGCCGCACGTATCCGCTGGCCACCAGGGTGCGCATCAGCCGGTGGATGGTGGGCAGCGGCAGCCCGCTGCTGGTGGCGAGCTCGCTCAGCCCGACCTCGCCGCCGGCATCGGCCATCCGCTCGAGCAGGTCGAAGGCGCGCTCGAGGGACTGCACGCCGCCCGTCGTCGCGGGCCTGGCGGCTGCGGAGGTGCTGTCGTTGGGCGGCGGCACGTCGCGGTTCCTTTCGGGGCAGGTGGGGCCGACCACCGCGCAGGTGCGGACGCCGCGGCTCGACCGGCAAAGGGGAAGCCTACCGGGCCCCGGCGATCTCCACATCGGTTCCGACTCAGCGTTCTCGCCGGTCACAGGCTGTTTTGCCGATGGGAGGGCCGGTCGGCGACCGATCGTCCATGCATCCATTGGACGTCACTGCGTTCCGCTGCGCGAAATTCGGTTTCTCTTTCGTGGAAGGGACCGTAGTGCGGCCGTCGTTGTCCGTCCCGGCTCGTGGAGGGTCGGAGCCGCTCTTGACGGCGGCGGGCGCGGAGTGAAGACTCGCTTCAACAGAACGTTGAAGTCTGCTGGTGGAAGCTGCGAGGAGGCCCTGGGGTGTCCGAGGTGCAACTGATACTGCGCTCGACGCGCGTGATCACCCCCGAGGGGATGCGTCCGGCAGCCGTCGCCGTGTCCGGCGAGAAGATCGCGGCCGTCCTGCCGTACGACGCCGGGTCGCCCGCCGGGGCCCGGCTCGAGGACTTCGGCGACGATGCCCTGCTCCCCGGTCTCGTCGATACCCATGTGCATGTCAATGATCCGGGCCGCGCCGCATGGGAGGGCTTCTCCTCCGCGACCCGCGCCGCCGCGGCGGGCGGTGTCACCACGCTCATCGACATGCCGCTCAACAGCGTCCCGCCCACCACCACTGTCGACCACCTCGACCTCAAGAGGAACGCCGCGCGCGGCAGGTCCCATGTCGATGTCGGCTTCTGGGGCGGCGCGGTCCCCGGCAACACCAAGGACCTGCGGCGCCTGCACGACGCGGGCGCGTTCGGCTTCAAGTGCTTTCTGCTGCATTCCGGCGTGGATGAATTCCCCCCGCTCTCCCCGCCCGAACTGGCGGAGGCCATGGGCGAGATCGCGAGTTTCGACGGACTGCTCATCGTCCACGCCGAGGACCCGCACCTCATCGAGAGCGCGCCCCAGCAGGCGGGCCCCCGCTACGCCGACTTCCTTGCCTCCCGCCCGCGCGAGGCGGAGAACACCGCCATCGAAGGGCTGATCGCCCTCGCGCGGAGGCTCCACGCGCGCGTGCACGTGCTCCATCTGTCCTCCTCCGGCGCGCTGCCGATGATCGCCGCCGCCAAGCGCGAGGGCGTACGGCTCACCGTCGAGACCTGCCCGCACTTTCTGACCCTCACCGCCGAAGAAGTTCCGGACGGCGCCACCGAGTTCAAGTGCTGCCCCCCCATCCGCGAGGCGGCCAACCAGGACGCGCTGTGGCAGGGCCTGGCCGACGGGACGATCGACTGCATCGTCTCCGACCACTCACCCTGCACGCCCGACCTCAAGCGCTTCGACACCGGCGACTTCGCGCAGGCCTGGGGCGGCATCTCCTCCCTCCAGCTGGGACTGCCCGCCGTCTGGACCGAGGCGCGGGCGCGCGGCCGGAGCCTGGAGGACGTCGTCCGCTGGATGTCCACCGTCCCCGCCGAGTTGGCGGGGCTGAGCGGGAAGGGCGCCATCGAAGCGGGCCGCGACGCCGACTTCGCGGTCCTCGCGCCCGAGGACACCTTCACCGTGGACCCCGCGTCGCTGCACCACCGCAACCAGGTCACCGCCTACGCCGGGCGCACCCTGCACGGCGTGCTGCGGTCCAGTTGGCTGCGCGGGCGGCGGATCGCCGACCACGGCACGACCACCGAACCCACTGGCCGACTTCTCGAGAGGCAGCGATCAGCATGACCGCGGAACAGCGTGCATCAGCAGAGGTGGCCCGTTTCACCGGTGACGCAGGCCCGTACGGCGGCGGGGACCCGTACGCCGACTACCGCACCGCCGACTTCCCCTTCAGCCACCTCGCCGACCTCGCCGACCGCCGGCTGGGGGCGAGTGTCATCGCCGCGAACGACGAGTTCTTCGCCGAGCGCGAGAACCTCCTCCTCCCCGGGCCCGCCCACTTCGACCCGGAGGACTTCGGGCACAAGGGCAAGATCATGGACGGCTGGGAGACCCGGCGCAGGCGCGGCGCCGGCGCAGCGCAGCCGCACCCGGCCGCGGACGACCACGACTGGGCCCTGGTACGGCTCGGCGCCCCGGGCGTCATCCGCGGCATCGTCGTCGACACCGCGCACTTCCGCGGCAACTACCCGCAGGCGGTGAGCGTCGAGGCGACGGCCGTCTCCGGGACCGCCTCCCCGGAAGAACTGCTCGCCGACGATGTGAAGTGGACCGGACTCGTACCCCGTACGGTCATCGGCGGCCACGCGGCGAACGGCTTCACCGTCGATGTCGAGCAGCGCTTCACGCACCTGCGCGTCAAGCAGCACCCGGACGGCGGCATCGCCCGGCTGCGCGTCCACGGCGAGGTCGTTCCCGACCCCGCCTGGCTCGGTGCGCTCGGCACCTTCGACGTGGTGGCGCTGGAGAACGGCGGCGCCGTGCAGGACGCCTCCGACCGTTTCTTCTCGCCGCCGGCCAACACCATCCGGCCCGGGCGGTCGCGGCAGATGAACGACAGCTGGGAGACCCGCCGCCGCCGCGACAAGGGAAGCGACTGGGTCCGCTACTCGCTCACCGAACAGTCCGTGATCCGCGCCGTCGAGATCGATACCGGCTATCTGAAGGGCAACTCGGCGGGCTGGGCGGCCCTTTACGCGCTTGACGCCTCGGACGACGCGGACCCGTCGGACCACTCGTCCCCGGCCTGGACCGAGCTGCTGCCCCGTACCCGGCTCCAGCCCGACACGGTGCACCGCTTCGTCCTGGCCGCGGCCCCGGCCGCCACCCACGTACGGATCGACATCTTCCCGGACGGCGGCATCGCGCGGCTGCGCCTGCACGGCTCCCTGACGGAGGAGGGCGCCCGGCGCCTGTCATCTCGTTACGGGCAACTGGGCGGCTGACCGTGCGTCAGCGCCGGTCCCGGCTCGCGCTGTTCCGGTACGAGCCGATGCGGCTCGCGTGGTCCGACTCCCGCGGTCAAGCGCGCGCGGGATCGGCGGAGGCGAGAGACCGGGCGAGGACCGGGTGAGGCCGGGTGAGGACCGGGTGAGGAACCGGGTGGGGACCGGGCGAGGACCGGGTGAGGAACCGGGTGGGGACCG
>NZ_JBEXKU010000092.1:7440-25455 GCF_040609575.1 Streptomyces sp. NPDC004647
GGGCGAGGACCGGGTGAGGGACCGGGCGAGGACCGGGTGAGGGACCGGGCGAGGACCGGGTGAGGGACCGGGCGAGGACCGGGTGAGGGACCGGGCGAGGACCGGGTGAGGGACCGGGTGAGGAACCGGGGATGAACGCAGCCGTATCCCGACGGTGACAGCTGTGCGAGTCATGTGAACTCCCGGGAAAATTCCCTCACTTGGCGTTGACACGACATCCTCTACGCGCGTCATCCTGAGGCATGCGAATCCCCCCACGAATCGCCAGGATCGGCGCCCTCGGCGCCCTCGCCTCGACCCTTCTCATCGGTGGACCGGCCCTCGCCTCCTCCGCGACGGCCGCCACCGACTCCCCGGCAGCCCACTCCGTCTCCTCGGTGTACGCGGCCGAGGTCGGAGACATCTGCTACTCCGACCTGCCCTCCCAGGCGCACGACACCCTCGACCTGATCGAGGCCGGCGGACCGTATCCGTATCCGCAGGACGACACCGTGTTCTCCAACCGGGAAGGCCTCCTGCCCGACCAGAGCAGCGGCTATTACCACGAGTACACGGTTGAGACCCCGGGCTCCCCGGACCGTGGTGCGCGCCGCATCGTCACCGGTGAGGCCGCCCAGGAGGACTACTACACCGCCGACCACTACCGCTCGTTCGACCTCGTCGACCACGACTGCTGACAACCGACCCAGGACCCGTGGCGGTCGCTCCCCACAAGCGGCCGCCACGCCTCTTTCGAGCCGCCGGTTCCCGGTCCTGCTGCCGGATAGCCCTCGCCGAACCGAACTCGGGTGGGGCACTGTCTCGTCGACCACGACTGCTGACAACCGGCCCAGGGCCTGTGGCGGTCGCTCCCCACAAGCGGCCGCCACGCCTCTTTTGAGCCGCCGGTTCCTGGTCCTGCTGCCGGATAGCCCTCGCCGAACCGAACTCGGGTGGGGGCACTGTCGTCCCGGTGCGCTCCGCGTGAGCGCAGTCGCTACAGGCGCACCAGGTCCGACGGGTCGGTGTTCGCCCCACACAGCACGATGCACACCCTCTCGCCATCGGCGGGCACATAGGCGCCCGACGTCAGTGCCGCAACCGCCGTGGCGGCCCCGTGCTCGACCGCGAGCCTGCGGTCGTCCCACAGGGCTTGCCGGGCGGTGACGATCGCCTGGTCGGAGACGAGCACGGACGTCACGCCCGCGCGCTGCGCCCACCGCAGTGCGCCCTCGGAGGCGCGCCGGGCACCCAGGGAGTCGGCCGCGACCGAGTCCACGGCCATGTCCACCGGCCTCCCGGCCCCGAGCGCGGCGTTCAGCGCGCGGCAGCGCTCGGGCTCCACGGCGACGACCCGTACGCCGTGGTACTCGGCGGCCGCGGTGACCCCGGCGAACAGCCCACCGCCCCCGACCGCGACCACCACCGTGTCCACCTCGGGGAGCCCGGCGCGGATCTCCGTGAGCAGGGTGCCGGCGCCGGCGGCGATGAGCGGGTGGTCGTAGGCGTGGGACTGCAGCGCACCCGTGGTGGCCGCGTACTGCCGGGAAGCGTCCAGGGCCTCGGCGTACTCGCTCCCGACCTGACGTACGTCCGCGCCGAGCGCGCGCAGCCCATCGACTTTCACGGCGGGCGCCGTCTCGGGCAGGAACACGGCCGCCGGGATCCCGTGCTGTGCGGCGGCCCATGCGCAGGCGAGCCCGGCGTTGCCACCGGAGGCGATGACGAGACCGGCCTCGGGCATGGTGCCGGACTCCAGGTGCGCGGCGGTGAAGTTGGCGGCGCCCCGGGCCTTGAACGACCCGGTGTGCTGCATGAACTCGCATGCCAGCCACACCTCGGTGCCGTCGAAGGCGCCGGGTCCCGCGGGGGCCAGGGCGACGGGTCGGGTGTGCCCGGCGATACGGTCCTTGGCGCGTTTCACATCGCCGTAGCTGGGTGCGCTCATGCAGAAAAACGTACCTGAGGGCTGCCCGCGGATGTCGGCCACGGCGTTCGGCGGGAGGCTCCACGGCGTTCGGTGGGGGCCTCCACGGCGTTCAGCGGGAGGCCCGGGACGCAGGCGTTCCGCCGCCCCGGCGCCCTCGTCGTGAAAGCATTTGTCCGGACAACAAAACTTCAGAACTTCCCGTCATCTGCCCTGACGACTAGTCTCGCCCCGTGGCGAAGCACGAGGCAGATCCGACGGGGGCCCTTCAGCTCAGCGTGGACCGCAACAGCCCGGTCCCGCTCTACTTCCAGCTGTCCCAGCAGCTGGAGGCGGGGATCGAGAAGGGCAAGCTCGCCCCGGGCAGCCTGCTCGGCAATGAGATCGAGCTCGCCGGCCGGCTCGGACTGTCCCGGCCCACCGTCCGGCAGGCCATCCAGTCGCTGGTCGACAAGGGCCTCCTGGTACGCCGCCGCGGCGTTGGAACCCAGGTCGTGCACAGCCAGGTCAAGCGCCCGCTCGAACTGAGCAGCCTCTTCGACGACCTCGAAGCCGCAGGTCAGCGACCGGCCACCCAGGTGCTGCGGCACACCACCGAGCCCGCGACGGCCGAGGTCGCCGCGGCCCTCGGAGTCCCCGAGGGTGTCGATGTGGTTCTCGTCGAGCGGCTGCGCTTCGCTCACGGTGAGCCCATGGCCCATCTGCGCAATCACCTCCCGGCGGGTCTCCTCGATCTCGACACCGCGCGCCTGGAGGCCACCGGCCTCTACCGGCTGATGCGCGAGGCGGGAATCACCCTGCACAGCGCCCGGCAGGCGGTCGGCGCACGCGCCGCGACCGCCGATGAGGGTGTGCAGCTCGGCGAGCCGGAGGGTGCGCCGCTGCTGACGATGCAGCGGACGACCTTCGACGACACGGGCCGTGCCGTGGAGTTCGGATCGCACACGTACCGTGCCTCCCGCTACGCCTTCGAGTTCCAGCTCCTCGTACGCCCCTGAGCGCGCCCCAGGTGTCTCGGAAGCGCACCCCGGTGGCGTCCGGGCGTCCGGAGAAGCGCTCCCCGGGGCGCACTGCGAGCTGACACCGACGCCCTGAGGGCCTGCTGAACCCTGCTGAACGCCGCCCCGAGAGCGCCTCTCGGCCCGCCTCCCGGACATCCTGCGAGCGCTCACCCCGCGACTCCCGGACATCCTGCGAGCGCTCACCCCGCGACTCCCGGACATCCTGCGAGCGCTCGCGCCGCTACCCTCCGCCCATCCCTCCCCCTACCCCTCCGCGTAAGAATGTTCGGACAAAGTATTGACGCGCTGTGTCGCCCGCGGTTAGAACTCCTCCAGTCGCACTCAGGCGGCGCAGGAGGGAAGGCGGACCCACCATGGCGCGCAGATCCAGAGCTCGTACGGCACTGCTGCTCACCGCGGCGATCGCGCTCGCGGTCGCGGGGTGCAGCAGCTCCGGCGGCAAGGACTCCGAGGACAAGGCCGGGAGCGGCAACGCCGGCAAGGGCGTGAACACCCCGCGGCTGAAGATCGCCATGGTGACCCACTCCGGCGAGGGTGACACCTTCTGGGACATCGTCCAGAGCGGCGCCAAGCAGGCGGCGGCCAAAGACAACGTGGAGTTCCTCTACTCCGCGAACAAGGAGGGCGACGAGCAGGCACAGCTCGTCCGTACCGCCATCGACCAGAAGGTGGACGGCCTGGTCGTCACGCTCGCGAAGCCCGACGCCCTCAAGGCCGAGGTGCAGAAGGCCGTCAAGGCCGGTATCCCGGTGGTCACCATCAACTCCGGTGGCCAGTTCTCCGAAGCCTTCGGCGCCATTTCCCACATCGGCCAGGACGAATCCGTCGCGGGTGAGGCCGTGGGCGCGGAGCTGAACAAGCGCGGCAGGAAAAAGGCCCTGTGCGTCATCCACGAACAGGGCAATGTCTCCCTCGAGGAGCGCTGCGCGGGCGCGAAAAAGGCCTTCAAGGGTTCACTGGAGAACCTCAATGTCGAGGGCACCAATATGCCCTCCGCCCAGTCCTCCATCGAGGCGAAGCTCCAGGCCGACAAGGACATCGACACCGTCATCACCCTCGGCGCGCCCTTCGCCGCCGCCTCCACCAAGGCCAAGGAGCAGGCCGGCAGCGAGGCCGAGGTCGACACCTTCGACCTCAATGCCCAGGTCGTGAAGGCGCTCAAGGACAAGGAGATCGGCTTCGCCGTCGACCAGCAGCCGTACCTCCAGGGCTATCTCGCCATCGACGAGTTGTGGCTGAACAAGACCAACGCCAATGTCCTCGGCGGTGGCAAGCCGGTGCTCACCGGCCCCGCGATTGTCACGGAGAAGGACGTCCCGCGGCTCGAGAAGTACACCGCGCGCGGTACCCGATGAATTTGCGGCAAACACCGGTGACGGATACTTGGGCGGCCGTGGCCGGTCCTTTCCGGCCACGGCCGTACCGGGAAAGACAGCAGGCGGCGCAGCAGTCCGCGCGGCCGACGGCACAGCGAGAGAGGCACGTCTTCGTGGCAAGGGTTCGGACAGGGATACGCGCGACAAGCGCCGTGCTGGCGGCGGTGCTCGGCGCGACCCTCGCGGGTTGCAGCAGTACGGGCGGCAAGCGCGCGGAGGAACAGGCCGCGAACGCCACCGAAGGGCGGGCCGCGGTGAACACCCCCCGCTGGACCTTCGCGATGGTGACGCACTCCGGCGACGGCGACACGTTCTGGGACATCGTCCAGAGCGGCGCCAAGCAGGCGGCCGCGAAGGACAACGTCAAGTTCCTGTACTCGCACAACGACGAGGCCCAGCAGCAGGCACAGCTGGTCCGGACGGCCATCGACCAGAAGGTCGACGGCCTGATCGTCAGCCTCGCGAAGCCGGACGCCATGAAGGACGCCGTCGCCCAGGCCGTCAAGGCCGGTATCCCCGTCGTCACCGTGAACTCCGGCTCCGAGGAGTCCAAGGCATTCGGCGCCCTCTCCCACATCGGCCAGGACGAGACCATCGCGGGCGAGGCAGTGGGCGAAGAGCTCAACAAGCGGGGCCGCAGACAAGCCCTCTGCATCCTGCACGAGCAGGGCAACGTCGGCCACGAGCAGCGCTGCGACGGCGCCCGTAAGACGTTCGACGGCGATCTGAAGAACCTCTACGTGGAGGGGACGAACATGCCGGAAGTCCAGTCCTCCATCGAGGCCAAGCTCCAGGCGGACAAGAGCATCGACGCCGTGGTCACCCTCGGCGCGCCCTTCGCGGCCACCGCAGTCAAGGCCAAGGAGCTGGCGGGCAGCGAGGCCGAGATCGACACCTTCGACCTGAACGCCAAGGTCGCCCAGTCCCTCAAGGACGACGACCTCGGCTTCGCCGTCGACCAGCAGCCCTACCTCCAGGGTTACGAGGCCGTGGACCTCCTCTGGCTCCAGCTCTACAACGCCGACGTACTCGGCGGCGGCCGTCCGGTCCTCACCGGTCCGCAGGTCATCACCAAGAAGGACGCCGGCGCCCTGGAGGACTACACGAAGCGGGGGACACGATGACAGCCCTGGTCAAGACACCCACCGAAGAGGCAACAGACGAACGGCTGGTGCGGACCTCACTGCTCCGCCGTCTCATGGGACGGCCCGAACTGGGCGCGGTCGTCGGCGCCGTCGCCGTCTTCGTCTTCTTCGCCTTCGCCGCCGAGAGCTTCCTGCGGGCACCCAGCCTCAGCACCGTGCTGTACGCGTCCTCGGTCATGGGCATCATGGCCGTCCCGGTCGCCCTGCTGATGATCGGCGGTGAGTTCGACCTCTCCACCGGAGTCATGGTCACCTCGTCGTCGCTGATCTCCTCGATGATCAGCTACCAGCTGACCGCGAACGTCTGGGTCGGAGTGGCCGTATCGCTCGTACTGACCCTGGGCATCGGCTTCTTCAACGGCATCCTGCTGATCCGCACCAAATTGCCGAGCTTCATCATCACCCTCGGCACGTTTCTGATGCTGATCGGTCTGAACCTCGGCTTCACCAAGCTGATCAGCGGCACCGTCTCCACCAAGTCGATCGGTGACATGGAGGGCTTCGCCTCCGCGAAGGCGGTCTTCGCCTCCCACCTCTCCCTCGGCGATGTCGACATCCAGGTCACCGTCCTGTGGTGGATCGCCCTGGTCGCACTGGCCACCTGGGTGCTGCTGCGCACCCGTATCGGCAACTGGATCTTCGCCGTGGGCGGCGGCGCCGGGGCTGCCCGCGCCGTCGGCGTCCCCGTGGGCAGCACCAAGATCGGCCTCTATATGGCGGTCGCCCTGTGCGCCTGGATCTCCGGGCAGCACCTGCTCTTCTCCTACGACGTCGTGCAGTCCGGCGAGGGCGTCGGAAACGAGCTCCGCTACATCATCGCGGCCGTCATCGGCGGCTGCCTGCTGACCGGCGGCTACGGCTCGGCCATCGGCTCGGCCGTCGGCGCCTTCATCTTCGGCATGACCAACAAGGGCATCGTCTACGCCGAGTGGAACCCCGACTGGTTCCAGTTCTTCCTGGGAGCGATGCTGCTCCTCGCCACGCTGCTCAACGCATGGGTTCGCAAGCGGGCGGAGGCCACTTCGTGAGCGACGCACGCGAGGCCGCGGGGCTGCACCCGACGGCGAAACCCGCACCTCTGCGCCGAGCGGGCGGAGAAGCCCGGCCGAGCGGGCGGAGAAGCGAACAAGGAGGCGGAGTGACATCCCTGGTGACGCTCACCGAGGTGAGCAAGTTCTACGGCAACATCAAGGCCCTGCAGGACGTCTCCCTGGAGGTTCACGCGGGCGGGATCACCTGTGTGCTCGGCGACAACGGCGCCGGCAAGTCCACCCTGATCAAGATCATCGCCGGTCTGCACGCCCACGACGCGGGCACCGTCACCATCGACGGTGAGGAGACGGCCCTCGGCTCCCCGCGAGAGGCCCTGAACCGCGGCATCGCCACGGTCTACCAGGACCTCGCCGTCGTCCCGCTCATGCCCGTCTGGCGCAACTTCTTCCTGGGCTCGGAGCCGACCAGGGGGAGCGGCCCGTTCAAGCGCCTCGATGTCCGGAGGATGCGCGAGACGACCCGCAGCGAGCTGCTGCGTATGGGCATCGACCTGCGCGATGTCGACCAGCCGATCGGCACCCTCTCCGGCGGTGAGCGCCAGTGCGTGGCCATCGCCCGCGCCGTCTACTTCGGCGCCAAGGTCCTGGTCCTCGACGAGCCCACGGCCGCCCTCGGCGTCAAGCAGTCCGGCGTCGTCCTCAAATACGTGGCCGCGGCCCGTGACGCCGGCCTCGGTGTGGTCCTGATCACGCACAACCCGCACCACGCCTATCTGGTCGGCGACCGCTTCGTCCTCCTCAAGCGGGGAGCGATGTCCGGCAGCTACACCAAGGAGAACATCACCCTGGACGAGCTCACCCGCCAGATGGCGGGCGGATCGGAGCTGGAACAGCTCAGCCACGAGCTCGAGCGGGCCCCCGTGCCCGCCCACCTCCAGGCTTCCGCCGAGGAGGGCTGAGGAGGCCCCGGACCCTGGCCATAAGGCACAATCGCCACCAGTAACGCACGCCTGAACCGAGCTGGGGACGAGATGAGCACGTACCGCGAGCTGACGCACCGCGGGTCGGCCAGGGCCACAGTCCTCCGCACTGTCGGCACCCGCGAGCGTCGTTCCCTGCTCACCGCTCCCCGGGTCCCCACCGTCGGTATCGACATCGGCGGTACCAAGGTCATGGCCGGTGTCGTCGATGCCGACGGCAACATCCTCGAGAAGCTGCGCACCGAGACCCCGGAGAAGTCCAAGAGCCCCAAGGTCGTCGAGGACACCATCGTCGAGCTGGTCCTCGACCTCTCCGACCGCCATGACGTCCACGCCGTCGGCATCGGTGCCGCCGGCTGGGTCGACGCCGACCGCTCCCGGGTGCTCTTCGCCCCCCACCTCTCCTGGCGCGACGAGCCGCTGCGCGACGCGCTCGCCGCCCGCCTCGCCGTGCCCGTCATGGTCGACAACGACGCCAACACCGCCGCCTGGGCGGAGTGGCGCTTCGGGGCAGGCCGCGGTGAGGACCACCTCGTCATGATCACCCTCGGTACGGGCATCGGCGGGGCCATCCTCGAGGACGGCCAGGTCAAACGGGGCCAGTACGGCGTAGCGGGCGAATTCGGGCATATGCAGGTGGTCCCCGCCGGACACCGCTGCCCGTGCGGCAACCGTGGCTGCTGGGAGCAGTACAGCTCCGGCAACGCCCTGGTCCGTGAGGCCCGCGAGCTGGCCGCCGCCGACTCCCCGGTCGCGTACAACATCATCGACCGCGTCGCCGGCCACATCCCCGACATCACCGGCCCGCTCATCACCGAGCTGGCCCGCGAGGGCGACGCCATGTGCGTCGAGCTCCTCCAGGACATCGGCCAGTGGCTCGGCGTCGGCATCGCCAACCTCGCCGCCGCCCTCGACCCCTCCTGCTTCGTCATCGGCGGCGGCGTCAGCTCCGCCGACGACCTGCTCATCGGCCCCGCCCGGGACTCCTTCCGCCGCCACCTCACCGGGCGCGGCTACCGGCCGGAGGCCCGTATCGTCAAGGCCCAGCTCGGCAATGAGGCGGGGCTGGTCGGCGCCGCCGACCTGGCCCGGCTTGTCGCCCGCCGCTTCCGCCGCGCCAATCGCCGCCGCGTCGAGCGGTACGAACGCTACGAACGCTATGCCCAGGCTGTCCGAGGGAGTCGTCGATGACCATGGCCGACCGTCCGGCCGTACCGCGGCAGACCCCGCCCTCCGGTGGCGGCCCGCAGCCGTCGTACCCCAGCAACCGCCGCCGCTGGCTCACGCTAGGGAGTCGTCGACATGGCTGACCGTCCGGCCGTACCGCGGCAGACCCCGCCCTCCGGTGGCGGCCCCGGGGGCGGCCCGCAGCCGTCGCACCCCAGCAACCGCCGCCGCTGGCTCACGCTGCTGATCGTCGTGCTGCTCATCGGAATCCCCGCGGGCTATCTCGTGGTGTCCGCCGGGCAGAGCCGCGACAGCGGCAAGGACAAGCAGGGCAAGGCCGCGGCCACCGGCCTCACCAAGGAGTGGCCGCCGCGGGTCACCCGGCGCATCTACGACGTGCCGATCCCGCGGGACTCGGTCCGCGTCTGGTACTACGAGACCAACTCGTGGAAGATCAGCAAGCTGTACGTGCAGTTCACCACCTCGAAGGAGGGGCTGAACCGCTTCCTGCGGACGATCGGCAGCAGCCCGTCCGCCCTCGATCGGGGCAAGATCACCATCAGCGCCAAGGAAGCCGCGGTCGTCGGCTGGAAGTTCGGCGCCGGTCAGAAGTGGGCCGGCACCGTCCACAGCCGCCCCAAGCCGCAGCCCGAGCAGGACATCACCGTCGATCTCCGCAACAAGGCCTACCCCAAGGTGTACGTCGTCTCCACCGTGATGCCCTGACCCCGTGACCCCTTGACCGGCCCGGGGATGTGCGGCGATCACACGGGAGAACCGGGCGTACGAAGACCGCCTCGCCCAGGGCACCGCGCCCGCGCCCCGACCGCCTCCGGAGCACGTCATTTCCCAGACGGGCGTCGCCACCCGCTCCTGGCGGACCGTCACCGTCCACCTGGCCGGACTCCACTTCGCAGGGATCCTCATGTGGTCCGCCCGGTGATCCGAACGAACGGCTCAACGCTCGGACAGCGGGGACGGTGCCTCCTGGAGCACCCAGCCGTTGCCGTCCGGGTCGGCGAAGAAGGCGAAGGCGTTCCAGGTCTCGCCTTTTCCCTCCTCCCAGCCCGAGGGTCCCACGTGCTGTACCGGGCTGATGTCGACGCCGCGCCCCGACAGTTCGCTGTGCGCGGCGGCGATGTCGGTCACGCAGATCTGCACGCCGCGCAGGGTGCCGGGCTTCATGTCCGACTGGCTCGGCGAGGCGGGCATTCCCTGTGACAGTGCGATCGAGCACCGCGAGCCCGGCGGCGTGATCTGCACGATGCGGATGCCCGGCGCCACCTCGGTGTCGAGGTCGACGTGGAAGCCGCACTTGTCCGCGTAGAACTCCTTGGCCCGGTCGATATCGGTTACGGGGACGGAAAGGATCTCGATCGTGTAGTCCATGGTGGCGCCTTCTTCGTCCTGTAGTGGCCTGGTTCCGGCGGTTCCGCAGTACCCAGGAAGACTGTGCCACCCCCCACTGACAAATCCTCCGAACCGTGCCGGTGACGCCGGAGGCGCAACACCGTCGTCGAGGCACGAAACGAGGCCCCTCGAATACGTCCCGCGGTGCCGCTGCACGCGTATCGTCTCGGCCGTGACCGGTGCGCGGCCTCCTGGCCGGCCACCCTGCTGGACACCGGCCGGGCCCACCGTCACCCGTACCAGGAACTCTCGTGCGAACCGGCCGGTGGCACCCCCGAACCCTGATGACTTCGGCGAGGACCGTGATTGATGAGAAAGATCATCTTGATGATGTCGGTGTCCCTTGACGGGTTCTTCGAGGGGCCGGACCGCCAGCTCGACTGGCACAAGGTCGACGACGAGTTGCACAGCCACTTCAACGAGCAGCTCAGAGCGATGAGCGCCTTCCTGGACGGGCGTGTCAGCTATGAACTCATGGCCGGGTACTGGCCCACCGCCGACGCCGACCCCTCAAGTGCGGGACCCGTGGCCGAGTTCGCCCAGATCTGGCGGGACATGCCGAAGATCGTGTACTCCAAGACCCTGGAGCGGGCCGACTGGAACACCACCGTCGTGCGGGACGTCGTCGTCGAGGACGTCATGGCGCTCAAGGCGCAGCCGGGCGGAGACATGGCGCTCGGTGGCGCCGACCTCGCGGCGACCTTCATGCGGCACGACCTGATCGACGAGTACCGCCTCTACGTCCATCCGGTCATCCTCGGACGGGGCAGACCCCTCTTCCAGGCTTCGGACGCCAAGGTCGACCTCCGGCTCGCCGAGACCCGGACCTTCGGCAACGGGGTCGTCCTCCTCCGTTACGAGCGCACCGCGGCTTTCCCGCCGGACGAAGCACGGTGGTAAATCCCGTCAGGCACATCCGCTGACCAGGTCGTGGATGACCGCGGCGAAGACCGCCTCGGCATCGATGTTGGCCACACCGTCGCCCGGCAACTGCTGCACCAGGTGGGGAACATGAAGCGTGCGTGGCCTATTTGATGGCCGGGGGGCCGGTGCGGGCCGGCTTTGAGGAGGTTGCGCAGGGATTCCTTGGCGGTCCACACGGTCAGCAGTGTGCGGAAGATCTTCCCCCTCGGCGAGGAGCGGGTGCCATATCTCGGCGAACTGTTCGTGGCTGAGGTCCTCGTGGTTGCGCAGCAGGCGTCTTCTGGCCTTCCATTCCGGGTCGGTGGCGCGTCCGCGCCGGCCGCGGATCTCGGCGGTGGGTGCGACGCCGGAGACCGCCAGGTCCCAGGGCACACGCTTGCGATCCGGTGTTTGCCGACCGCAGCATGCCGCTCGTTCGACCGCTGTGAAGTCGTGGGGGCGGTCTGCCGGTTACGTGGCAGACCGCCCCTTCGTTGTGCCACCGGTTTGCGGCGTCACCCCACGCAGGTGGGGACCGGGTTGCCCGCGCAGTTGTTGGTTGTGTTCCCCGTGATGGGGCTGCTGTTGACCGTCATCGGATCGTTGGACGACGCAGAGTAGACGCCTCCGCCGTCGGATGCCGTGTTGGCGGTGATGGTGGTCGAGTTCAGGGTGGTGGAGCTGTCGTCTCCGTTCAACAGCCCGCCGCCCAGCTCATCGGCCGAATTGCCGCTGATGCGTACCGAGGAGAGGGTAGTCGTGTCGGCCTGGATGAGCAGTCCGCCGCCCCACAGATCGGCGTCGTTGTCGGTGATGCTTCCGCCCTGCACGGTGAGGGTGTCGCTGAACTGCGTGTGGATACCGCCTCCGCAGAAACCGCTGGAGTTGTCCGCGACGGTCGTGGACTGCAGGGTCAGATTGTTGACTTGGTCGCCGAAGATGCCTCCGCCGGCGAAGTCGGCGTTGTTGTCCGAGATGGTGCTGCTCCGCAAGAGCAGGGTCGAATCTACGTCGGTGGCGATGCCGCCTCCGACGCCTGCGGTGTTCTCGGTCACCGTCGAGACATTGAGTGTGAGGGAGCCCAGGTTGAGGATTCCGCCGCCGCGATTGTCTTCCGGGGGGGCACTGAGGCAGATGTTCACGTGCTGCTGAGTGGTGATGGGCGCTTCGACACCAACGTCTCCGTTGCGGACGGTGAGCTGGTTGATCGTGAGGTTGCCCGTCTCCTCGACCTTGAAGAGGCGGAAGTCTGTAGCCCCGGTGCGGGCGAGGGTGCTGTTCCGGCCGTTCAGGGTGAGCTGGCCGGTGACCGGGGTCAAGGCGTTGACGCCGGCCAGCGGAGCGGCGAAGTTATAGGTGCAGTTGGGCGCCAGGACGATCTGGTCGGCCCCGGGAGTGCTGTTGGACTGGATGATGGCGTTGTTCAACCCAGTCGTGTCGTTGCACTGGATGACGAAGGTCGCTGCGTGGACAGGCGCTGGAAGCGCGACCACGGCCAAGGCCAGACCGACCGCCACGGCAAGACTGCGCAGTCTCCGGACAAGTGACATGATTCCTCCTGGATCGAGTCGGGATGTGATCCGAGTCGTCCACCAGGGAGGCGGTTCCCGATAACTGCGGCTGCATCGCTGCCTGTTCTCGGTCAGAGGGCAGGCAGGTCGTCGGCGGTCGCTTCCCCGGGGTGGGATGGGCGGCCCGCCCGTTCGGATACCTGAAGTACCTCATTCGGAACTGTTCGTCACAAGGGCCCCTTCACGCGTCCACTCCGATGGGGCAGCGCGCGAATCGCTCCATGTCTTGGAATTCCGAGGGGGAGTGATAAAAATACCCCTCGCGCTTCTATGCGCCGGTGCCGCCTCAGCGGATGCCCTGGTCTCGGTATTCGCGGGGCTGAAAATCAAAGGCATGTTCTTAGCTTGTTCTTTAACCCTCGACCTCGAACGGCGCCTCGAACTGGGTAGCTCACCTGGGCATTCGCCGGAGTGAGGGCGGCCTTCGTTGCAGTTCATTCCCGGCTGGCCGTACTCGTTCGTCGCCGTGCTGGAGACGGGCGCCACGTCCTGGACGCAGATCCTGGACGCGGTCCGCCTGGAGCCCGCCGACGACGCGACCGCCGTCACCGCCGACCAGATCCGAGGGGGTCGTCGAAGTCCAGCCTGGCGGCCGGGTCGGCCGGGCCGTCAGCGGGCTCGGGACGCTCGGGCGTAGGGGCTGTGCTCATACGGCAAGGGTACGGCGGTGGGGTCAGCAGCGGCGTCAGAGCCCGGACCGTCCCACGCCGGTCCTGATCATCATGTGGCCGAAAGCGAAGGAGTCGGAGACCTGGCCTCCTGGACGCTCGGCCCGTGGCGATGCGGGGGCGCGCGGGGGCGCGGCCGCGGAGGCCGGTGGGCCCGTGGGCGGGTCTCCAATTTCCTTGCAGCAGGGGTAAGTTGAACATTTCGAGGGTGGGCGAAGGTACGGAGGGGGCCGGGATGGTCGATGCGCCGCGGGGTGAACAGGTCGAGATCGTGCGAACCGGCGAGGAGCATCTGGAGCAGATCGCCCGGCTCGCCGAGTCGCGGAGTCTGCTCGGGTCGGGCAGGCCCGACGGGTCGGACCGAGCGGGATCGGTGGACGGCGGCTTTCTGGTCTCCGCATACACCGAGGCCGACTACCGTGCGCGGCTGCGGACCGCCGAGCACTTCTACGTGGCGGTCAAGGGCGGAGAGGTGATCGCGTTCCTGCTCGCCTACAGCTCCGACCAGGTCGAGCCGGACGAGTGGCTGAACCGTCGGATCAAGACCACGCTCGGCAGCTTCCTCGTGATCAAGCAGATCTGCGTGGCACGAGACGCAGCGCGTCGCGGGATCGCTTCGATGCTCTACTACCACGTGCTGGAACAGTGGCAGAAGAGCCCCGTGATCGCGGCTGTGGTCGACGATCCCCCCAACGACGCGTCTTCGGGCTTCCACCACAAGCTCGGCTTCCAGGAGTTGACCCGGCTGACGCCGCCGGACGGCAGGCCGCGAGTGGTGTGGGTGTGGCGCAAGCCGCGCGAGGCGATGCTGCAGACCCAGTATTCGATCTCCGTGGACCTTTACAAACACGAGGACAGTACCAACTGGCAGAAGCTGAACAACTTCTTCTACATCACCGCGGGCCTCGCCGCCGCCATGGCGTTCTCGCTCGGCAAGGAAGGCGCTGGCGGCACGCTGGGAAAGGGCCTTGCCATGATCATTTCGATCATCGGCTTGGGGGTGTCGGTGGCCTTCTCCCAGATGCTGCGCTTCGGCCGACGGTATCTGCTGGCGCGCAAGGCCGCGATGACAGAGCTCGAGGAGCACATGGCCTGGCACGGCGGCCAGCGGATTGTGACGTGGCACGCCGCGGACCCCAGCAACAACTATCTGAAGGTCTCGCCGACCGGTGCGATCATGACGCTCCTGCCAGGGCTCGTGGCGCTGTGCTGGCTCGCGATCCTCGGCGTGCTGATAGCCAACTGAGCTTGTCATTTATGGTCCGGCGTCGAACGCGGCTCGAACTTGACCGGTGTTTTCGCAGTTTAGCGGACACGTAGGCGGCCTTCGTCTGATCCTGTGCTCCGTCACAGAGGCATAGGAACAGCGCGAAGGCCGTGGTCGTGAGTTTGGTGCATCAGGGCGTCCTGCGGGATGCGTTCGCGGAAGCGTCACACTTCCGGTCGGAGCTGTACGCGTGTCTGACCACTCGGGGCGACGCGTTGTTGTGCCGGGATCGGCATCGCAGCGGCGCTCGGCGGCGGTCACGATCGGTGAACGGTTCGGCCGGGGGATCGAAAAAGCGCTGTGTGACTTTGTTGTGACTGTGCCCCTCCGGATAGCTTGAACGTGTGAGCGAGACCAAGACCCTTCAGCACCGGATCGACGGCCCGCAGGACGCCCCCGTACTCGTCCTCGGCCCCGCTCTGGGCACCACGTGGCACATGTGGGACCGGCAGATCCCCGAACTGACCCGCCACTGGCAGGTTCTGCGCTACGACCTGCCCGGTCACGGCGGCGCGCCCGCCCACGCCGCCACCGCGGTCAGCGACATCGCCGACCGCCTCCTCGCCACCCTCGACGCCCTGGGCATCGAGCGCTCCGGCTACGCGGGCTGCGGGCTCGGTGCCGCCGTCGGGGCCGATCTCGCCCTGCGCCACCCGCGCCGCGTCGCCGCGCTCGCGCTGGTCTCGGCCGCCGGCCGCTTCGGCACCCCCGACGAGTACCGGCAGCGCGGCGTGATCGTCCGTACGAACGGTCTCGACCCGGTCGCCCGCTCCGTCCCCGAGCGCTGGTTCACCCCCGCCTTCGCCGCCGCCCAGCAGGCGATCGTCGAATGGTCCGTGCAGATGGTGCGCACCACCGACCCGGGCTGCTACATCGCCGCCTGCGAGGCGCTGGCCTCGTTCGACGTCCGGGGCGACCTGAGCCAAATCGGCGTGCCGGCGCTCGTACTGGCGGGGGCCGAGGACCGGGTCACCACGCAGGCTGACGCCCGCGTGCTGGTCGCCGGGATACCCGACGCCCGCCTCGCGCTGGTCCCCGGCACCTCCCATCTCGCCCCCGTCGAGCAGCCCGCCGCCGTCACCGACCTGCTGGTCCGCCACTTCACGACCTCCTGGCAGCCCGCGGACTCCTCGACGTCGGGGATGTCGGCGATCACCGCCGCCACACCCAAGCCGGTACTCACCCCACCCGCGCAGCCCGTCTCCGTCACCCCGGGCGGCCCCGCCGGTCCGTTCGCCGAGATCGGCGGCGCAGAGGTGCCCGCGGAGGTCCCCGCGCGCAGCCACGACGCGTACGAGGCGGGGATGAAGGTCCGCCGCGCGGTGCTCGGCGACGCCCATGTGGACCGGGCCGAGGCCGCCGCGGACGACTTCACCGGCGACTTCCAGGACTTCATCACCCGCTACGCATGGGGCGAGGTGTGGACCCGGCCCGGCATCGACCGCCGCACCCGCAGCGTCATCACCCTCACGGCGCTGGTGGCGGGCGGCCACCACGACGAACTGGCCTTCCACACCCGCGCCGCGCTGCGCAACGGCCTCACCCCCGCCGAGATCAAGGAGGTGCTGCTGCAGACGGCCGTGTACTGCGGCGTGCCGTCCGCGAATTCGGCCTTCAAGGTGGCGCAGGAGGTCATCCGGCAGGAGACGACGCCCCGGGAGTAGCAGGATGAGGTCCGTACGCATTCACGGAACCGAGGAGACCCCGTGCAGCTGACGAAGAAGGGCCACGCCTGTATCCGGCTGGAGAAGGACGGCCAGGTGCTCGTCATCGACCCCGGCACCTTCAGCGAGGAGGACGCCGCGGTCGGCGCGGACGCCGTGCTGGTGACCCACGAGCACCTCGACCACTTCAACGAGGACCGGCTGCGGGCGGCCCTGGACGCCAATCCGGGCGCCGAGATCTGGACCCTGCCCAGCGTCGCCGGCCAGATCTCCGCCGCCTTCCCGGGACGGGTGCATACCGTGGGCCACGGCGACACCTTCACCGCCGCGGGCTTCGAGGTCGAGGTGCACGGCGAGCTGCACGCCGTGATCCACCCCGACATCCCGCGCATCACCAACGTCGGCTATCTGCTGGACGGCTCGGTCTTCCACCCGGGCGACGCGCTCACCGTCCCCGGCCGCCCGGTGGAGACGCTGATGCTGCCGGTGCACGCGCCCTGGAACAAGGTCGCCGAGGTCATCGAGTACGTCCGCGAGGTCAAGCCGCAGCGCGCCATCGACGTCCACGACGGCCTGCTGACCGACATCGCCCGGCCGGTCTACGACCGGCTGCTCGGCCCGGACGGACCGGGCGTCGGCGGCGCGGAGCATGGGCGCCTGGCACCCGGCGAGAGCACCACTGTCTGACGGGCGGTGTCTGATGTCCGGTGTCTGATGTCCGGTGTCTGATGTCCGCAGCCGGTCGGCTGACCGAGCCGGGCGGTACTGGGGCGCGGAGCGCGGACGCTTGGCACCTGGCACCGGCCCCTGGCACCTGGCCCCGGCGAGACCACCACCGTCTGACGGCCGGAGCCCACTGTCCGAGCCGGACGGTACATTCGGATCCATGCGCATCGCGACCTGGAACGTCAATTCGATCACCGCCCGGCTTCCCCGGCTGCTGGCCTGGCTGGAGAGCAGCGGCACCGATGTGCTGTGCCTCCAGGAGACCAAGTGCACCGAGGAGCAGTTCCCGCGCGAGCAGCTGCGGGAGCTGGGCTATGAGGCGGCGGTCAACGCCGACGGCCGGTGGAACGGCGTCGCGGTGGTGTCCAGGGTGGGCCTGGACGACGTGACGCACGGGCTGCCCGGCGGCCCGGAGTACGACGGTGTGCAGGAGCCGCGCGCGATCTCCGCGACCTGTGACGGCGTACGCGTCTGGTCGGTGTACGTGCCGAACGGCCGCGAGGTCGACCACGCGCATTTCGCGTACAAGCTGCAGTGGCTGTCGGCGCTGGGCGCGGCGGTGGCGGACGACGCGGCGGGGGAGCGCCCGTTCGCGGTGCTCGGTGACTTCAACATCGCGCCGGCCGACGAGGACGTGTGGGACAGGGCGGCCTTCGAGGGCCTCACTCACGTCACCCCCGCCGAGCGGGCCACTCTCGAGACGCTGCGTGGCACCGGGCTCTCCGATGTCGTTCCGCGGCCCCTCAAGTACGAGCACCCGTACACGTACTGGGACTACCGCCAGCTCTGCTTCCCGAAGAACCGGGGCATGCGGATCGACCTGGTCTACGGCAACAAGGCCTTCGCGGGTGCCGTCAAGGACAGCTATGTGGACCGCGAGGAGCGCAAGGGGAAGGGTGCTTCCGACCACGCCCCGGTCGTGGTGGATCTCGAACTCCCGTAGGCCGGTCCGGCAGCCGCCGAGCGGGGGCTGCCTCCCGGGCGCCGGACGACTCGCAGGTCGTCCAGGGGTGCCTGGCGATTACCGCCGCCTCCCGGGCGCCGGACGACTCGCAGGTCGTCCAGGGGTGCCTGGCGATTACCGCCGCCTCCCGGGCGCCGGACGACTCGCAGGCACCCCCGGACGTCGTCCAGGGGGTCTGGCGATTACCGCACCGGCGGCACCGGACAGCCGCCGCGGAGACCCCACGCGAGGGATCCGCCGCGGTGATCCGCCGC